>CAINWE010000088.1 GCA_903854365.1 Oligoflexia bacterium | reverse complement strand
GGGGAGTTTTTTGACTATAAAACTTATGGGGGTAATGGGGCGTGAAACTAAATCCAGTCCGGATTTCAAGTCTTTTTGTCGTATCTACTTTAGCAGCCTGCTCATGGGGCTCACCTGGCTCATCTCAACAATCAAACCGAAGTCCGAGTCCTCACGTCGAGCCAACGCGGTCCATTTTACAACTCAAAGAAGTGAATGTCCTCAGCGACAGTCGCCCGTCAGCAACCGAAGGCGCCCTAGCCTCACAGTCCATTCAAGTCGTGGCTCGAGTCAATCAAGAAGCCCTCTTAAACCAAGAGTTTCTGTATGGAGCAGACCTCCAGCATTCGTCCAACTTTGAATCCGATATGAAGCTCTACAACCAAAGCATGGCGATCGGCCATGTCCCTGTGCATTTCAAAATTGCCGGCGACGAATTGAGACTGGTCGCGGATAATCGATCTCTCTACCCGAGTGATGTGAACCATCCTGAGCAGCTCATGAGTCGATTCAAGATTCTTTCGAGGACAACTGAAAGTGATGGTACCACCACGCTCACGATTTCAGGCGCCAACTCTGGCGTCGCGCTGTCTCAAATTTTTTCCAAATCTGTTCAAAACGGACAGGGCGGTTCACTCGTCGTGAGCGACTCTTGGATTCGATCTTTTGAATTTATTCCAGAAGGCAATTACATTCTTCAGCAAACCAGCATTATTCTTTCAGACGGAACGCTTGCGGAGTTTATGGAGTCTATTTTTCCGACCCAAACACTGGAGCCCGGAACCAAATTCAAAAAGTTTAAAATGGATCCCGCCGATCCGGTAGGTGGCGACTCTGGGCCAGTAGCTCGATACCGGCTCCTCGCAGCAGATGCCATCTACGAACAAGAAGAGCAAGTCGCCTACGCCCAACACTTTGACATTAGCCCCAAAGCCGATGGATCTCCAAGCACCATCGACTTTTACGTCACTCCGAATATCCCCGACGCCTACCTCGAAGCCGTTAGAAACGGTGTAGAAGGCTGGAATCGTTACTTCCTCAACTTCAAAGGCATTCAACGGGCAGTCGTGCAATTCAAGGGCAAACTCCCAGATGGAATTCAACTCGGAGATCCTCGTTACAATGTCATCGCCTGGGATAATCGAAAAATCGCAGGCGCAGCTTACGAAAGCCAAGCCGCCGATCCGCGCACCGGCAAGCAAAGCCACGCTTTAATTTATCTCCCCGCCGCTTGGGTCAACATCGGTACGGACTACTGGAAAGGAGGCAAGTACACGGACCATTCCACGGACCAACTCTCTGACTTTCTCAATACCAAGCCTCGCCTAGGAAAACTCTCACGCACTCCACGCTGCGAACGAACGTTTCATGAGGTAGGAGATCTGGCACGTTCAGGTCGCTTCTCTAAAGACGAAGCTAAAACTTTTGGAATTCAAATCCTCACGGCGACCCTCTTCCACGAAGTAGGCCACGCTCTAGGCGCAGCCCATAACTTCAAAGGTTCACTCAACTACCAACCCTCCGTACCAGGTAGTATTTTCTCTACCTCAATTATGGATTACAACGACTACGAGCTCGAGCGACAAGCATTCGACTCTGTACACACCTGGAAGGGCCCCCTCCTCGAGTACGATCGTCAAATTATGAGCACCCTCTACAACGACGGTCAAGACGTTGCAGAATCCGACCCCGTCGTGCCTGCCTGTGCCGACGCAGAAGCAGATAAGCAAGCGGGAGGCGTAGATCCACTTTGCAACCGTTATGATGTTGGAAATGACCCGACTCAATCTATTATGATCGCGTTTGCTCGAGTGATCAGGCCCTCTATTCCCGGTGACGTCACCCTAGCCCAAGCCCTCATGCGATTAGGCCAAGAGTTCAGCGACCCCAGCCTGATCAACTCCCTTAAGACGGTAGAGGACTTTCAAAAATACACGAGCGATATTGGTGACTCCCTGAAGGCGTCGATTCAGTATTTCTTTTTTTCAGGAAAGGCATCCATCACCCGAACGATCAGCACCAATCTCAAGTCACTGCAACAATTTGGCACCGGCGTACTTCCCAAGGAATATGATGAGGCAAAACTCAGAACCCAAACCCTCGCAGGACTGATGGAATTCCTGAGGTTGGAGGCCCTTCCTCCTGAAGTTGAAAAGGCTCTCGTCATGGTCGCTTCTACCGTCCTGCCGGAGGCAACCAAAGCACCTGCACTCGCGGGGCTTGACCCCACCAAACAGGGCCAAATCATCGAAAAATTAGCTCTCGCTACTTTAGGGCTCGTCAAAACCTTTAAGGCCGACCCGGAGAATGGCCTTCCTCTCGCCCGAGCCTCGGTGCTGAGCATGCTCAGAACCCGTCCAGCTCCCTATTACCTGGGACCCCTGGGAGGAGGCATTATTGATTTTGAATCTGCGATCGCTAATGCTCTTTATCGGGAAGTCTCTAATCCTGAAAGAACGAGCATCGAACGGCTCGCCGCTAGCAAGTCACTCTCTACGTTCAAAAGCCGATCTCCACTGACTGATCAAATCATCAAAACAGCGGTCGTCGGACTTCAGCAAGAACGTGACCTTGCGAGAAGCAATCCAGATCGCGAAGTAGCTATTACCCTCTTGAAGGTCTTCGACTCGAGCTCGAGCGGACTCACTTTAATTCTTAAACGTTAGGCGATCGACTCCTTCAAATCTAAAAGGCACCCAACGGGGGCGGAACTAAAAATCCGCCCCCATTCTCAAAAACAACAAAATTCCTTAGGGGGGAACTTCAACTATGTTAGTGCAATCCAAATCTCATCGGCTTATATTCGCTACCTGGATCGGTTTTCAATTTCTCTTTTTGACGACTTCTGCGGTTCAGGCTATCGATTCTCCGAACCCGTCAACCTCAGAATCTAAATCGCCCAGCGCAAGTCCACTCGCGGACTCGTCCTCTGAAGAATATCAAAACTGCATACAACTCGGCGGCACGATGACGAGCTTCATTCTAGCGGGGAACACACCCGAAAGACGCGTCGCTCTCCTGTGCCGATTTGGGGATGCCGGGGTCGGAGCATCTTCGCTGCTTCACTATCGTCAGCGGGCGAACGTCAAATCGATCGAAGCTCTCGTCAACTATACTGCCCCCGAAATGACCGGTGAAAGCGACCTCGCAGTGGTGCCGAGCACACTCCCCGGAGCTGAAGGTGTGGGTACATTCGTCGTGCGCCCGAACCCCCAACCCGGAGTCTTGCAGCCCGGCATTCGACTCATGCTCTCCAAAAAAGCGCAGGTCTCTGCCTACTGCCGCCAACGAGGGGGAAAACCCACCCAACTCAAAAATCCGGTAGACAACTCCCCCATGAAAGCGTGCATCTTTGATGATTTTTCGGGAATCGATGCCGACACTTTATTTAAAGGACCAACCGACCCAAGTAACGCTACATTGATCAAAGCCTTGAAGTCTCTGAGATAGCCAGGGCAAGTCGCTGAATCAAAACGACCCTGGCGGTTTACAGAATCAGCATTGCATCGCCATAGCTGAAAAAGCGATAGCCTTCGCGCACGGCCTCGCGATAAGCTGCCAGGGTCAAATCACGTCCGGCAAAAGCAGACACCAACATGAGTAAGGTGGATTGCGGGAGATGAAAATTCGTCAAAAGACGGTCCACGACTCGAAACGGGTGACCCCCAGGATAAATAAAAATTGAAGTTCTGCCGGGACCCGCGCGAAGCTCTCCCTGCTCTCCATTTCCCGGAAACCAGGCGCTCTCGAGAGTTCTGACGCTCGTAGTCCCCACCGCTAAAACTCTCCGCCCCGAATTTTTCCACTCACTAATCCCTCGGGCAACCTCAGGCGTAATTTCGTAGCGTTCCTCGTGCATCACGTGGTT
>CAINWE010000087.1 GCA_903854365.1 Oligoflexia bacterium | reverse complement strand
TAATTAAGCCCTTAATTAAGCCCTTAATTAAGCCTTGAATTAAGCCCTGAATTAAGCCCTGAATTAAGCCCAGAAAAAGTCCGATAGCAGCGAAATAAGCCAGCCAAACCACGCCCATTCTCACTTCTTGGTTACTATTAAAAAAACTCATCAAAATGTAAAATAAGGAGGCCTGGGCAAGCAAATACCCGAGCACCCTCCGAATAGGCCTCGTGTAAAAAACAGAAACTAGAACCATCAGCGCGGAAAAAAACAAAAACGGGAGCACGCTCCACCGCCTAGGCGGCCTCAAATTTAAGAGCGGGTGCACCAAGACCTCTAAATAATACGACGCCTGCTGAGCAACTGACCAGCGATCTGGGTGAGATTGAAACTGAGCATTATAGACAAACGCAGCCAACTTGTGGCGAAACGGAAACAGATAGTACCAACTAAAAGGCACCACGAGAAAACGGATCACAAATTTCACGTCAGACGAGAAAAAGTTTAGCAGAGTATTACGACCCCGCACAGTTTCAATCGTCCAAATCAGAAGCGGTATCCACAGCAGAAACCAGACAAAATTCACCAAGCCGTTCATGCTCACCACTTGAGAGAACACAACTAATTGACTTTGCCCGGATCCAATCCGATAACCCAAAAGAAGAGCAACCAACAGCATTAAAAGGCAAAAAAATCGAACGTAGCCTCGATGCAGACAGGCTCTCAGAAAAAGACCCCATTCAACCCCCGTTTGCTCAGGCCGTTCCTGCGTAGTAATAAAAACTACCATGAACCAAATTGGAAACAGCAGGAGACCATAATGAACTTTTGTCAAAAACAAACAGAGGAGCGACGCCGTTGCTATCCGATGATTGGCATCTGCACGGGCCGCGATCGGACATGTGAAATCTAAGTTCTCCCGCCACACTCCCATCAAGTGCATTCCGGAGCTCACCAGAAACAGAAACGTCAATGCATATCCTGGCACTTCCAACATGACCTGATTCATCAGACCCAAAAAAACATGCGACTCTCCTAGCCGCTGAATGAAAAACGCGCTAAAAAGCGCTGCAAACCCAAGAGGCAAGAGTAGGCTTTCGTGGGTCTGATTTTGCTTTCTGGCTAAATTCACGAACACCAAGCTTAAGCAACCTCCATGAGCTAGAGCGAAAAATAAATAATTCAGATAGACGACCGCATCTATATTGTAGGGCAAAACGCAATTGACCAAGGCAACTAACAGAGGGTGAAAGGGGAGCCAGAATCCAAAGTTTAGAATTTGTAAAAAAAATGAAAAAATATCCAGCGTATAAAGCTGCTGATAAAGTCTCACCCCGTCCATAAAGTGCATGGCGGCATCCCAAGGGAGGACGTGACGATTTTCTACCTGAAGGTAAGTGAACCAAACCGGCCGCAGAACGACTAAGATTACAACAGATGTGCAGACGCCCACAATGAGGGCAGCCCAATTTCTGAAATTCAGCCTGATGCGGTCAAACATTTCTCTCCTCCGAGGCACCTACAATAGCGACTCAACTCGGAGATATCTAGCTTCAGAGAGAAAAATCAGTCTTTTAAGGATCACCTGGCTTCGTATGGCAAATGACAACGGAGCGTTTATTTCACTTTTAAAAGTCGAGTATATCGTCGCTTAGCTTGGGTACGAGCTGCTTTGGATGCTTTTTTCTGAAACTCCTGAATCGAATTAAAGCCATAAATTTTCTTCAGCAACATGACCTGCACTTGACTGGCTAATTCCTCAGCAATGGACTTTTCCAGCGACATGGGTATTATGATTTTCATGACTCTCAGGTAGGCAAAATAGTCCTGAATTACCTGACTAACAAAAGCTTTTCGATCAACTTCATTATCTTGAAAGTTGACTAGATGTTGCTCGAAAATCACATAAAGGGGATCGGCAGTTCCGGTTCTTGTCGATTTCATCTTGGGAAAGTCCTTTTGATAAAATCTCTTCGGAAGTGGAGGTAACGGCCTTGAGAACAAAAAGTAAGAACTCCAGAATGCAACCCACCGCGACAGCCCTCGATCAAGCCGCCAACCTCATCCGTGAATCACAAAACATTCTCATTTCGACCCACTTACTACCAGACGGCGACGGCCTTGGTGCCGAAGTCGCCCTCTATCACTACCTGAAGAAATCGGGTAAAAAAGGCCGAATTCTTAATCCTGACCCTCTGCCCAAGCGCTACCAGTTTCTAGATCCTAAAAAGCAACTCATGACTTCCTCCCCTGAGGACATTTCCAAGAAAAACAAATCCGAGCCCTACGACCTCTGGATCATCCTCGACACCCACGATCCGCGGCGACTCGGAAGGCTCTGGACTCGGATCTCACTCAAGGCCCACAAGATTCTGTTTCTCGACCATCATCCTGTTGCTAAAGGTAAATTTGCTGTCTCTTACCCACCCAATACCGCTGTCATTAGCCTCACCCAGGCCAGCAGTATCGGGGAAATCCTCTATCGACTCTTTGAAGAAATTGACGGAGCCCCGATTGACCGAAAGGTCGCACTTGGACTTTATGTCTCCGTCATGACAGACACCAACAGTTTTCGATCCTCTAAAACGACTCCCGATGCCCATCACATTGCTGCTGAAATGATCGGATACGGCATCAATCCAGAAACGATTTACCAAGCCATTTATTCGTCAAAAACTATCCGCCACCTCAAGCTATTAGGGATCATGCTCCAAAACGCTCAAATTTCGCCCAGCGGCAAAATCGCGTGGATTGAAATGACCCGGGAGCTGCGGGCTCACCACCAGGCAACTGCAGACGAAACACTCTCTTTTTTAAACCTCCTACTCCTCATTCGAGATGCTGAAGTCATTTGCTTCTTTCGAGAAGAAGACAATGGAGAAACCCGAGTCTCAATTCAATCCAAGGGGCGAATTAGAGTTAGCCAGATCGCCATCGCTTTAGGGGGCGGCGGTCACCGCTATGCTGCTGGATTAGCACTCCCCTATCCGTTACAGGCAACCCGTGCTCTGATCATATCCCGTTTAGAAACCCTGATCCAAACACAAGGACAACGAAAAAAATGATCGAATCTATCGAAATTACCAAATTTGGAGGCCCCAGCGTCATGAGAAGAGTAGAACTTCCGACGCCACCCATGCGCCTCGATTCCGTCCGAATCCAAGTCACAGCCTCTGGAGTCAACTTCGCTGATATTATGATGAGAATTGGCCTTTACCCTGAAGCTCCGTCAGTCCCATTCGTACTCGGCTACGAAGTTGCGGGCAGAGTCTTGGAAGTTGGTCACGCTGTGAAAACCATCCGCCCCGGAGATCGGGTCTTAGCTGGAGCGCGCTTTGGCGGCTACACGACTGAAATTGTCCTTCCAGAATATCAAGTACGTAAAATTCCTGATCGTATTTCTGACCTTGAAGCAGCTGCAATTCCAGTGAACTTTCTGACAGCGTGGATCGCCCTACACGAGATGGCAAGGGTCCGCAAGGGTGACCGAGTTTTAATTCCAAGCGCAGCAGGAGGAGTCGGTATAGCTGCAGTTCAAATTGCTGCTCAAGCGGGGGCAACCGTCGTTGGAGTGGTCGGCTCAGAATCCAAGAAGGAAATCGTAAAATCTCTGGGCGCCTCTGAAGTACTCTTAAAAGGCCAATGGGATGAGCTCCGCGACGAGGAATCCGGAGGATTTCAGGCGATTTTGGACGCAACCGGCGGAGAGAGCTTAAAACGAAGTCTGAGGCGAATCGCGCCCGGCGGAAGAGTCGTCACGTTTGGAATGTCGAGCAGCGTCTCCGGGCCCAAACGCTCTCTTCCGAACCTAATTTCACTTCTCCTCAACACTTCCATTCTCACTCCGTTTAAACTCATGATGGAAAATAAGGGAATATTTGGACTCAACCTACTACCCCTTTTAAAAGAACCGCTTCCTGGAGAATATAACCCAATTTATATGGCATTCGACCAAATTTTGGAGCGATTTGAAGACGGCTCTTTTCGAGTCGTCATCGGGAAGACTTTCCCACTCGCCCAAGCTGGCGCCGCTCATACGCACTTACAAAGTCGATCCAATATCGGAAAGGTCTTACTACTCTCTCCGCAGCGAGTACTTACTAAATAAAATCTATCCTTTGCAACATATGCGGACCCTCGCTACGGGCTGATCTGCGTAGTTCATATTGACATTAAAATGTTTTCGGCTATAGCCTAGAGAGGTAAACATTTCAAAATGCTTAAGAGGCGAATTCTATGATTCAAGTTTCCCATCTCACTAAATTTTACGGCCCCCGCGCGGCAGTAAATGACCTCACTTTTGAGGTCAAAAAAGGTGAAATTGTCGGCTTCCTTGGACCAAACGGAGCTGGCAAAAGCACGACCATGAAGATTCTGACCGGCTTTATGCCAGCTTCTTCTGGCTCAGCAAAAATTGCAGGTTATGACGTTTTTGCATCCCCACTTGAAGTCAAAAGGAATATTGGATTTCTACCGGAAAATCCCCCGGTTTATCCTGAAATGCAGGTACAGGACTATTTGCAGTTCGCAGCAGAGCTCCACCAGGTACCGCGCGAGAAATTAAGAACAGCAGTTGATCATGCACTCACAAAAACATCTCTTGGAGACGTGAGACATAGGCTCATTGGGAATCTCTCAAAAGGCTTTAGACAAAGAGTAGGACTGGCACAAGCCCTCGTCCACAATCCAGCCATTCTGATTTTAGATGAGCCCACAGTCGGCCTCGATCCAAAACAAATCATAGAAATTCGTGAACTCATTAAGGGACTAGGCGGCGAGCATACAGTGATCCTAAGTTCACATATCTTGCCCGAAGTTACCGCGACCTGCGAACGAATCATTGTCATTAGCAAGGGCAGAATTGTCGCAGAGGATACGATCGACCAGCTCACCACACGCATTAAAAAGGGAGTGATTTACTCCTTAGTCGTGAAAAATCCTGACCCAACCGGTGTAGCAGCGATCCGCAATATCCCAGGTATTCATACGGTAACCCAAGCTGGCCCTAAATTAGTGATTGAGGTTCAGTCGGGGACTAATGAAATCCGCGACCAGATCATTGAAACTGCAGTAAAAAAGGAAATGGGAGTTCTCGAATTCAGTGCTGAAAAGGTGAGCCTCGAAGAAATTTTCTTACAACTCACCACAATCGAAACTCCGACCCAAAGTACAGGAGCGACTGTATGAGCCCAAAAAACGTATGGACCATTGCTAGAAAAGATTTTCGAACCTACTTTTCCTCCCCGATTGCTTACATTGTCATCGCTGGCTTTATGTTGATTATGGGGTGGATGTTTTTTTACACTCTCAGTCATTTTGAAATGCAGAGTATGCAATACCAGCAATTCAACACAGGCAAGAGTCCGAGTCTTACTGAAGGGATCATTCGCCCCGTTTATGGAAACATGAACGTCATTTTTCTGTTTCTTGTCCCCTTCATTACCATGCGGCTCTTTGCTGAAGAAAGGAAGCTTCACACCATCGAGCTTCTACTCACGTCGCCTGTCAGGTTGACCGAAATTGTCTTAGGTAAATTTATCTCTTCCTTTCTCCTGATTCTGGTCATGCTCGGAGTCACTCTCACCTATCCCATCATCCTGTTTGCCACCGGCAATCCAGAACTAGGCCCTATTGTCACCAGCTACCTGGGAACGCTGCTTCTCGCTAGCTGCTATCTATCGATTGGTATTCTTTTTTCGTCTCTCACGGAAAATCAGATCGTCGCTGGCTCACTGACCTTTGCGACTTCTCTCTTTTTCTGGCTAGTGAACTGGGCTGCGCAAGCATCCGGACCTATCTGGAGCGAAATTTTAAACTATCTCTCTCTCATTGGCCATTACAGTAATTTTGGCCAAGGACTCATCGATTCAAGCGACGTGATCTACTACCTATCGTTTATCGGTCTTGGACTCTTCCTTACTCACCGAGTCCTTGACTCCTTTCGCTGGAGGTAATTTTTTATGAATCCACAGAACTCTTCAAATCCTGAAACTCAACCTAACACTCATTCAACGGAAGCAACGCAGAACAGTTCCGCTTGGCTCTGGGCTGGCACAGGAGCACTCGCTCTAGCACTCTTATTTGCGAGAATGATTTATCCGGAACTCGTTTGGCTCACCGTGATTCTCGGTCTGCTCGCTCTAGGCGGCCTGAGCGGCTTACTCCTTCAGAATCAAAAAGCTCTCACAAGTCGCACCGCAGCCTATGGACTCAACTCCTTCATAACAATATTGCTCGTTTTCGGGATCGTAGGCCTCGTCAACTTTGTAGGCTCTCGCTACCCTCTCAAGAAGGATCTCACTAAGAACAAGACAAATTCACTTTCTGAGCAAAGCATCAAAATTGCCCAGTCTTTAAAAAGTCCGTTGAAAGCCACGTTTTTTTCAAAAATGGACCAGAAAGCGCAGTTTCGTCCCCTACTTGAGAATTACAAGGCGATTAATTCGAAAATCGAACTCGAATTTGTGGATCCAGATCGGGAACCCAATCGCACGAAGCTCGCAGGCGTTAGGAAATACGGAACTTTACTCCTCTCCTACGAAGGAAGAGAAAACAAAACGGAAGACCTCAACGAAGAGAAAATCACGAACTCGATGATCAAAATCCTCAAGGCCAAAGCGCCTGTGCTCTGTGCTATCACCGGCCATGGGGAAAGAAGCTTCGAGTCGACCGAGGCAGAAGGCTATCTCGCCTCAAAAAAGGCTCTTGCAGAGCAAGCCTATGTTACCCAGGAACTGAACCTTCTTAAAGAAGGAAAGATTCCTGATACCTGTGACGCAGTGGCAGTATTGGGCCCGACCAAAAACTTTCTTGAATCCGAAGCAAAGACTCTGACAGACTACCTAGCAAACGGCGGACGAGCAGTTATTGCTGTCGATTTCAACTTTAAGGGGCCTGAATACAATCCAGAATTGATCTCAATTCTAGCGGGCTGGAATGTGAAAGTCCTAAACACCTTCGTGATTGACCCACTTTCAAAAATGTTCGGAGTCGATCCGACCGTGGCGCTCATTACGACTTACAACCGAAACCAAAGCATTACTAAAGACTTTCAGGCGAACTGCATTTTCCCATTTACCCGTCCGCTTGAAATCGAACCGGCTGCTCCAGCGACCCTGAACGTCCAGTGGATGGCAAGAACCACTCCGAAGAGTTGGGCGATTGGAGACTTAAGCCAACTCAGCAAGGGCGAAATTCGCTACACGGAAGGTAAAGACAAGCTAGGCCCTTTAAACGCCGCCGTCTCTATTGAGGGTAAACAAAAGGATTCTAAGGCAAGCCGCAACACTCGCATCGTGGTTCTTGGCAGTGCTTATTTCGCAACTAACCGAGGAGTTACTAAGGCAGCAAATTTGGACTTCTTCCTCAACTCAGTCTCATGGGTCATGGAAGATGATAGCCTCATCTCGATCCGGACTAAAGAGGACGTACCCGGAAAAATTGAAATATCCCAGAAAGCTGCAAGCGCAATTGGGCTACTGACCATTTTTGTCATTCCGCTCTTAATCGCTACCGCTGGAATTGTAATTTGGGCTTACCGTCGTAAACTATAGAGCCCTACTTAATCTGCCGTTAGCGCAACAGACTAGAAAAAGGAGTTCACCATGACTCAAGTAAGTTGGACCCGTCAACTTGGACTTGCTGCGATTCTTTTCGCCTTAGGCACCTTCGTCTACTGGAACGAATTTAAGCAACGGCCGGCCAAAGAAGCCGCTGAGGAAGCCGCGAAGAAACTATTCCTCCTGGATGGGAACTTGATTGAATCCATTCGTTTGTCTTCAGGCTCTGCTTCGATCCCCGATTTAGTCTTTTCCTGCTTGGATTTTAGCTCCAAGCTCTGTAAACCGGGCGATCCATCGAAGTGGCAGATCACCGAGCCTACTCGGGCAAGAGCAGATGACTCAATCGTGAACTCTACCATTTCCACGCTTAGCCGCTTGAGTTACCATCAAATTTTTTCGCTCAAAGACGAAACGCCAGAGAAGCGAGCCGCACTCCTGAAAGATTATGGACTCGATCCCGAAGCTCGAAAGACGGCCACAAAAATTGAAGTCATTACTGACAAAGGGGTAACTGTGCTCGTCTTAGGCAGCAGCCATCCTATTGGCGGTTATGTCTTCGCCCTTGAGGAAAAAATTCCACACGGTCAAAAGCCCTCAGGCAACGTAGATGAAAACCAAGTTTACCTCGTCCAGGAGACCACGAAAAACATACCCAACCACGAACTCGCTTACTGGCGCGATAAGAAGGTCATGACCCTGGCGAGCCACGAAATCGAATCATTCCAAGTTGAAGGTAGCAAGGGCCTCATCTCCGGGACCAAGGCTACTCAGGGTTGGACATTAAAGACAAGCAACCGAGAACTACCAGGAGACGCGGAGCAAATTACCCTCCTTTTTGACACTGCAACTAGCCTGAGAACTCGATCGTTCGCAGCTAACCAGAAAAATGATGCTCAGGGCCAAGCGGCCCTCAAAGGTGCATTTCAAGTCCTTGCCTTAACACTCCAAAAAGAAAAGGGCACAGCACCCCAAACGCCCGACCCGATAGTCCTCCGAATTTATCGGAAAAAGACAGGAAATGAACCCGCTCATACGTATGCGACCGTATCCAATATGGATCCCTTATTTGAAATCGATCCCAGCATGATCGAACGCATGGACAAGGGGACTTCTGAACTCCGCCTATCCAAACTCCTCAGCACAATCGAGGGGTTCAACGTTCAAAACATCGAATTCTCGAGCAAGTCCTTAGGGGAAACCCCGCTCATTTTAACCCAAAAGGATAAAAAGTGGATCGCGACAGATCACACCCAAGAAGTAGATTCTACTAAGATACAAAAACTGATTAATGAACTCACCAACTCCAAGGTGAAGGAAATTCTATCCGGAGTATCCATTCCTCCTGGAGAGGATAACGGACTCACGCTTCAAATTTCAGACCAAACTCGGCACCACAAATGGGTTTTCTGGAGAGCAACAACATCTGGTGCAGCCACCAACGGATCTCCCATTTATGCCAAAGATCTGGAATCAGCTTCAAAGGAGGCTTTTTTAATGGAGACTTCCTTGGCTGACGCGCTCCCTGGGAGTCGAGACTTTTTTAAGAAAGCTGCGCCAAAGCCCGCGAGTAGCCCAAGTCCAGAGACACCCAAAAAATGAATTGGATAGTACTCTTTTTCTCCAGAATCAGAGAGATCCTCCTCAAACCTGCGAATTTTTTTCGTGAAATGCCACGTCACGGGGGCTTCAGCGATCCCTTGGCATTTGCACTCACCACCCATTGGCTAGGAGCTGCACTCAATTATCTCTGGCACACCCTACTTTCTCCGGTGAGACCCCTGGCGCTCGAGCAAATGATCGAAAAATTTGGGGGCTACTCTTCCATTGACCATTCGGGGCGCCACCTTCCATGGACCCAATTTGCCCCGTCCTTGGTACACTGGTTTTTCGGTATGACATCCGTCATTGCCGACCCATTCGTCACTTTAATATCTCTCCTGTTTGCATCCGCCTTAATTTTTATAGGCGCCAGACTCCTAGTACCTGCAGGTCAGCAGGGGACACTCAGTGAGGTTACCTACGAGTCCGCAGTCAGAGTGCTCTGCTATGCTATGGCACCTAGCGTCCTTGCTGGAATCCCCATTTTTGGTAGCGGCGTTTCTTGGTTCTACACGTGGGTTGTCACGATTATTGGAATTAAAGAAGTATATCGAGTGAGCACGGGCAATTCAATTTTGATTAGCCTATTCCCAAAACTACTGATTCTTGGGATAATTATTATGGGGATCGTAATTTTCTCGCTCTTCTTTTTGCAATTATTCGTCACTGGCTGGTAAAAACTGAGAAAACATAGCCCCAAGGGAGAGAGACTGAAATTTCTTTTAATTCTCCTCGGTTTGATGGCACTCACCGTTGGCGGGATTACCTGGAAAAGCGGGTGGTTAAAAACTCCTGACTTCTCCCTATCGAAAAATGCGAGTCTTCAACCCGAAACAGATGTATTGCGAAATGTAGCATTCTCAACTTCAGTACACCAGCTGAGATCCCATCAAATTTGCGGTCAAATTTATGAACTGATCTGCAAAACTCCAAGGATCGATCGAGATCCAACGGGTACCGTCCGCCCGGACGAAGAAGGAGAACGGGCTGCCCTACAGATTTATCAAAACATCACTCGGCAAAACCCAACTTGGTCAACCCGCCAAATTAACGAAGAATTCACACGCCGTGTCTACAGCCCGCAGAATCGGGCGAAAATTCAAGCCACTTTTGACCTAGTCAAGCGACTACTCTCCAGGTGGATCGATCGCGAACCCAAAACAGTTTTTACACTCCAAGAAAAAGATCAACTCAAGGCAAGAATCAACGGAGTTCAACTCCAACTGCCCCCACCAGCTACTCTCTATGAAGACGAACCCGACCTACTCACAGAAAGCGAACTGATATACGAACGTCAAACCACCGGCGAAACTGCACTGCGAGTCGGGGGAGCCTATATCATATTTGAAAAATCCTGGTTTAATATTATTTTCTCTCTCGCTCATGAACTGGGACACTCCATTGACCCATGTGAAATCCGGAGCGCCGGGATGGCGTTTCCGGCCTATGACCGCCTTGTCGGGTGCTTCTTAGACCATCGACTGATTGCAATGCGTAACACCCGCGCAGAGTGCGGACCGAACGATCAACTTTCTGAAACCTTTGCAGATTGGGTCGCGGTCCACATCACTGCGGAGGCACTTTCCAACTATTCTAGTCACCTTCATGGACCTCAGATCCTTCACGCCGCCCAGAATTCGGTTCGAGATCTCTGTGAAACCGAACCACAGGAGAAGGACGAAAGCAAAATTGAGTTTCACCCCTCTTCGAAAATTAGAATTGAAGAAATTTTCGGAAAAAATCCGAAAATCAGAAAATTTCTCGGTTGCGAAAGCCTGATCAAAACAGAAAGTTATTGTGAATTCAATCCTCAGCACTCAGCTCAACCCGGAGGAACGTAAGATCAACTCATCGGGCTCCAAAGCCCGAATGAGAAAATGTCATCACGAGGGTTGGGACACCGACGTCAGGGCAAATTTCTACTGTATTCCAAAAATCAATGGACTTTGATATTGCGTTAATCATGTTTCATCACCCGAGCCATCACCTCAAAGGTCACATTGAAGTCATCTGCGGGGGGATGTTCAGCGGAAAAACCGAAGAACTCCTCAGACGGATCAAACGGGCCCAAATCGCCCGTCAGAATGTGCAGGTTTTTAAGCCGGCCTTGGACAATCGTTACAGCAAGGATCACGTGCAAAGCCATAATTCTAACCGAACTGCCTCAATTCCAATCGAAAAACCGATTGAAATTATCAACTTACTAGATGACAATACTCGAGTCGTCGGGTTGGATGAGGCCCAGTTTTTCGACAATTCGATCATCGAGGTCGTACAAAAACTCGCCTATCGGGGGATTCAAGTGATTGTCGCCGGCCTCGATATGGATTTTAGAGGTCAACCCTTCGGACCCATGCCAGCCCTCCTAGCAATCGCCGAAGAGGTCACGAAACTTTCTGCAATTTGTGTCATTTGTGGTTCGTTCGCCACGCGCTCCCAAAAGCTTTCGGCCACTTTTGAAGACTCAGCCTCTCCCATTGCCGTAGGAGCCAAGGAAATGTACGAGGCGCGCTGTCGCTTTTGTCACCGAACGAATACAAATCACGAACCGACCAGTCACCTTCAGGGAGCCATTGGATGAACCTTCAGAAACTTCCTGGATTTGATTCGCAATTTCAAAATCTGGCATTTCACCTTTCAGAAATCGGCCACCACTATGGCCCAAATGTCCATATCTTATCGGACCCCTTTCTCCTCTCGCACTTAGCACAACTCTGCGCTGAGAAAACGACCCAACCTGTGATCAACGAACTCATCACCACACTCTATTCTTCGTTGTTAAAAACTGTCGTCAACTACGAGTTTCCCACCGAGTGGACACAGGTCAGAACACGAATGGCATCACAGCACCCGGAAGCAATCTTGCAAATGCCGATGATTCAGCCCACTGTCCCCGTAGTCACAGTGAATCTGGCCCGAGCGGGAACCCTACCTTCTCACGTTTGCTATAATGCACTC
>CAINWE010000086.1 GCA_903854365.1 Oligoflexia bacterium | reverse complement strand
CTACAACTAGACTAGTTGATCTCTAGGAGAGCTAGATTTTCAGAAGCAGACTAAAATATCATCATGGATTTCTACAGTGATAGATAGAACTTTATGTGTTTTTGAGTAGCAGTGAGCTATCAAAATCAGAGTCTTGGTAGAATGCTCTTTTTTGACAAAATGATGGAGTTGATTTTTGTCACTAACACTCTACTTCTTTAAAGAGTTATTATCATATTCATTTACCTAATGTCGAATTCATTCTATGTTTCATTGATAGAGAAATCATGGCAAAATCTATTCTATGGATCGAACTAAAGCTCGTTTGACAGAGAGGTAGCCAGTTTGACTAGTCCAACTTGCGATGTAGTTATTTGATATGGTAAGTGTCAGAATACACGACATGTAAGGTGAATACTTGTAAAGAAATGTTCATAGTTTTCTATTACAATCACTATTTCGATATACTCACGTACGATTTTTCTACCTAGATTAGATCTGCCCATTTTATTTGTATGTCAATTTGATGTTTCCTCTGCAAAGAAGTTTGGGCCAAATGCATGCCAATGCAGTTCACTACCTCGTTTTATTCAAATGTGATTATGACTTAGATTGTGTCCAAATATCATCAAAATAGACTTTCCATAGACATAAAATGCTTGTTCCTAAATAAGGTGCAGTCTGCTAGTGCTAGAAGTGGATATGACACCATTTTGTAGTCTGTTTACGAAGAAATAATTGTTGTTTCAAACTTCCGGTTACCTGATTCTAACTTTTTATTAATTTCCAAGCACCAAGAAGCACATTTGGGATGCCAAATTATTGCTCTCGTAGGTCTTATCAAGTTTGCAAAATCCCTGATTGGTTGGTTCTGATCAATTTGGTGGTAATACTTATTTCTTTTCTCTTACGTGCACTCATCATCCTGTCCGCAAAAGAATTCCGTCAGCTGGCCAAAATCATCTCTCTCATCCCCATCAAGATATCGGCATTCTTTATCGCCGCGTCGAACGCAAGTCTCAAAATCCTGAAAATTTACCATTTTTGGCGTCGGAACTTTCGAATTAAAATCTCGCAACCTCCTGCGTCGGAAAATTGTGAAATTTGAATAATTCTCAGCCTACGTAAGTAGATGAAGGCTTGTATCAATCCAATTGTCAAACAAATTTGGTTATTGTCCATCATGAACTGCCTCTATTGTTTTGGCATTTCATAAACAGAACAGCTTACCACTTGAGCTGATACAAGCCTTCATCTTGATTTAGCTGTCGAGCTCCCCAATTTTTTAAAAGTATTGGTTGAAAGGGAAAGAAGGCAATTAATGAAAAAGAAGAGTAAGTTATTAAAAAACGAAATTCAGATTTGAAAACCGAATCTAAAATGGATTCTAAGGCCACTTTATCGGCAGTGAGTGCGGTGACAGAGAAAGGAAGAATTCTAGTCATTACTTTTTTGTAAATTTTTGTTTCAAAAAATGGTAAATTTGTCGATTCGTTTTTTCTGTGTAAAGTGCCACCTACAGTCGAACCAATTTTACAGCCCAGTACTAATTTTTACAAGATTAAAGCTGACCATGTTTGCGTATAGGTAGGTACCTACATAGACTTCTATTGTTAAAACTAGACAAACAGATCGATGTCACCATCTACTGGCCATTTCTTGTAATGAATGAGACATAGGGGTTGGAGGAGTGGAGTACCATATTGGAGGGGG
>CAINWE010000085.1 GCA_903854365.1 Oligoflexia bacterium | reverse complement strand
CAGGAGAGAGAAATGGCCCCCGCCGCGCTGAAAATCGTCGAAAGCCCCTCCATGGATAAGTCCAAAGCCCTTGATGCCGCGCTCTCCCAGATCGAGAGGGCATTCGGCAAGGGCTCGATCATGAAGCTGGGCAAAAACGACAAGTCGATGGATATCGACACCGTTTCGACCGGCTCGCTGGGCCTCGATATCGCGCTCGGCGTCGGCGGCCTGCCGCGCGGCCGCGTGGTCGAGATTTACGGGCCGGAATCCTCGGGCAAGACCACGCTCGCCCTGCACACCATTGCCGAAGCCCAGAAGAAGGGCGGCATTTGCGCCTTCGTCGATGCCGAACATGCGCTCGACCCGATCTATGCCCGCAAGCTGGGCGTCAATCTGGACGAGCTGTTGCTTAGCCAGCCCGACGCCGGTGAACAGGCGCTGGAAATTGCCGACACCCTGGTGCGCTCGGGTGCCGTCGATGTGCTGGTGGTCGATTCGGTGGCCGCCCTGGTGCCCCGCGCCGAATTGGAAGGCGAGATGGGTGACACCCATGTCGGGCTGCAGGCCCGGTTGATGAGCCAGGCGCTACGCAAACTGACCGGAACCGTCTCCCGGTCAAAATGCATGGTAATCTTCATCAACCAAATTCGTATGAAAATCGGGGTGATGTTTGGTAACCCGGAGACGACGACAGGTGGAAATGCGTTAAAATTTTATTCCTCCGTCCGTCTTGATATTCGAAGAATTGCAGCCATCAAAGATGGTGAAAACGTCATTGGGAACCGGACTCGGGTGAAGGTTGTGAAGAATAAGATGGCTCCTCCGTTTAAGGAAGTGGAGTTTGATATTCTTTACGGTGAGGGAATTTCCAAGGAAGGCGACTTATTGGATTTGGCCGCAAGCCTTAACGTCATTGAGAAGAGTGGGACTTGGTATACCTATCAGGACGAAAGATTGGGTCAGGGTCGCGAAAATGCAAGAAACTATCTGAAAGAGCATCCTCAGCATATCCATGCAATCCGAGACGAGGTATTGAAGAAATCTGGAATCAAGACTCAGCCCCATCTGAGTCCAGCAGCACCAAGTACATCTGCGGGGAGTTCCGTAGATCCTGCGGCCAAAACCACGCGAGCCGCATCTGCGCCGCTTGCTGGAGCCGCTCCTGCTAAGGCAATGCCTGCAGCAGCAGCCGCAAGTAAGCTCAAGCAGTGAGGCTAGGGTTGCCGTAAGTCTCAGGCTGAACCCCGGGTTGAACTGTCACTAAAAATAGGGTAATTCTTATTTTCATGATGGGACGACTGCATTGGCGCGGGTGGTGGGTTGGCGTGTTCTGTGTGGTGCTGGGTTTCTCGCTGAGTTGTACACGAAAATTAGAGGATGAGCGTCTGAGGGTCTTTCGGGGTTTCGAGAAAGATGATGTGAAGACGTGGGATCCCGCTAATGCATACGATTTAGTGAGTTTAGACCTTGTTCCTCTGATCTACGAGACGCTCTACCAGTATTCCTACCTTTCTGACCGGTATGAGTTAGAGCCGCTTTTGGCTGAAACTTTGCCTCAGTACTCTGCAGATCGATTGACCCTCACGATTCCTATTAAGAAGGGGGTTCGGTTTCAGGATGATCCTTGCTTTCGCGAGTCGCGAGGCCAAGGAAGAGAGCTAAAGGCCCAGGACTTTATTTATGCTTGGAAGCGTCTTGCGATGCCCTCGGTTCAATCTCAAGGGTGGTGGGTATTAGACGGTAAAGTGGCTGGAGCCAATGCCTTTCATGACCTTTTACTCAAAGCAACGCCGCAAGATTCCGCTTTTATCTTTCAGAGAGGTTGGGACGGAGTTCAGGCTGTAGATGATTACACCTTACAAATCAAGCTTTTGAAGCCCACTCCTACTCTGCTTTCCCTTTTGGCGATGAACTTTACTTCACCTGTCGCGCATGAGGCAGTTGAAAAATACGGAGACCGGCAGGGGAATCTTTCCGACCACCCTGTTGGGACGGGGCCTTTCATTTTGAAGCGTTGGGAGCGTAATCACGAAATTGTTTTAGATAAAAATCCGAATTTTCGCGGTGAGGAATATCCGACTACGGCCTCCTCAAATTTTATGGGCTTAATTCAAGACGGAGGAAAGACTATACCTTTTCTTGATCGCATCTCGATGCAGGTTGTGAAAGAGGATCAGCCCCGTTGGTTAAATTTTTTGAAAGGCAATCGAGACGCCATTGTGTTGCCTAAGGATAATTTCAGGCAAGCAATTACTGATCAGGTGAATCTCGTTCCTGATTTAGTAAAAAAGGGGATCCACCTTCAAATTGAGACCGGGAGTGTGATTCGATTTATTTTATTTAATATGAAGGACTCTGTGGTAGGTGGCGATCATAAGTACCTGAGGCAGGCTCTTTCTTCAGCGATTGATCGTGAAGAGTGGATTAATATTTTCACGAACGGCACCGGGAAAAAAATGGTCAATGCGATTCCGCCAGGAATTAAAGACCGACCTACTTCTAATCGGATTAAGTATGATTTTGATTTGGCGAGTGCTAAAAACTTATTAAAAAAAGCAGGTTACCCTGACGGTAAGGGTCTGCCTACCCTTCGATTTGACTTGCGAGCAGCTTCAACGACTGACCGCCAGTTTGGTGAGTTCATCACTGAACAGTTTAAAAAAATTGGTGTCAAAGTCGAGGTTATTTCTAATACTTTTCCGGCATTCTTAGAGAAAATGCGACAAGGGGCTACTCAAATTGCTCACGGTTCTTGGTCGATGGACTATCCCGATGCTGAAAATATTTATCAACTGCTTTATGGACCGAATCAAGCTCCCGGGCCAAATGAAGCTAATTATAATTCTCCTCAAATGAATTTACTCTACGAGCAGATGAGTACCCTGCATGCTGGTTCAAAGCGCGCCCAGCTGATTGAGAAAATGGACGCTATACTTCAGGAAGATTGTCCTTGGGCATTGGGGTATTACGAAGCTGCTTATGACTTATCGCAGCCCTGGCTCATGAATTTTAGATCGAATCCTATTATTTTGAATCGATTTAAGTACTATCGAGTTGATCCGTTCATTAAGAAGCGATATCTCGAACAGTGGTAATTCTCAGAGCGTGTGCTTAGGGACCCTTCGTGCGGCGCTTTTTCTTCGTGCTGGGTTCATCGCAGGTCTCATGGGGGCCTTCATTATCGACTTCTTGAGCGATTTCCTGAATGAGTTGAGGTGCCTGGTAGTAATTCTCCCGAACCTTTCGGTCGGATTCCATATATTTCAGAAAATCGCGGTGTGGAGTTCGAGTCACCTTGGGTGATCGAAGCAGTTCGCGAATAACGTCATTATGCTTAAAAAGTGCAGCGACGAAAAGAGGGGTTCTCCCTTGCCAAGCTTGATTTGGATTGATATCCGATCGCCTCATGAGGGCTTTGACAATCTCGACATGTCCGTCTTGAGCGGCAAAATAGAGCGGTGATGCGCCATCGATCAGTGTAAGATTTGGATCTGTGTCCGGATGTTCAAGGAGTGCTCGGGTCGCATCCGTTTGTCCGTCCATACACGCCTGAATTAAGGGGGTGATTCCGGCTGTATTGGAGAGGTTGGGGTTGATCGAGGGTCGAGCAAGTAGCCTTCTGATTTGAGTGGTGTCCCCCGCCTCGGCATAGTGGATGAGAGGAAGAGATTTTGGGTGTTCTAGAATGGGAATGCTGCAGTCTTGAGTGTTCGGATCGCAAGGTAAAATTTGGGTGAATCCCTGTCCTTCGGCAAACATACCTTCGACGAGTCGGCTGTAATCAAAGGGGCCGTTATTTATCTTTCCACGTCCCCAGGAATTGAGGAGTGTTGCTTGAAATTGCGAGCTGGTTACTGCACCCGAGGGTGCAATGCAATCGACTTTCTCTAGCCGAGTTAAAACAACGGCGTGTCCTACGTCGTCATCTGAGTCGACGCGGGTCTCGAGGGTAAAAGGTAAGACTGGGTCTTGACTTTTGAATTGGTTGAGCAGATCTCGAAAAAGTTCAGTTTGATGCGAAAATCGGTCCCAGGTTTTGAGCTGAAAGGGTGGGACTTCGACCTCCGCTAAGTCTGCGTTTTCGAGTAAGGTTTGGATGGGGAAGTCGGTGTTGATGTTTTCAGAGATGTTTTTCCAGTCTTCTACTCCCTGAGAGAGTCTTTTTAGGGGTTGCCTTTTACAGGCTTGCATGAGGCAAGTCGGATGAAGTTCGTTTGTTTTTCGGTCTCTTTTTGCTCCGCAGAGCGTGCCCTGGCATTTTTCAATTTGGTCTAAAAGAGCCTGATTTCCTGTGATGGCGGAGGAAAGGGTTAGGGCCGAGT
>CAINWE010000084.1 GCA_903854365.1 Oligoflexia bacterium | reverse complement strand
CACTCTCCGCTTCAACAACGGAGGATGGCCCGTCTTATCTATTTGACCATCTTCTTTATAATCGTCTGTATCTTCTTTCTATTGAGCATCCTTCAAGGATGTGAGAAAAAATCATCATGAGCTTACCCTTTACTGCCTTTTTGCGCGCCCCTTTTTCGGAAAATCTCAAAGGCCTCAGAGAATGCCTCCTCCAAGTTATTCCTCTGTTGGAGATCCACCCCGAATGGTATGGCTCAATTTATTTTGAGCGGAAGGCTTCAAAGACTTATTCAGTCAACATGAAGCAATCCCAAGTCACAGACCAACTCAGCTCAGGAGTTGTCCTTAGGATCTATACGGGCTTCACCTTATATGAAGAAGCCACAGATGATCTCGACCTGGGAAGGCTGAAAAAGTACGCCACCGACTTCGCGCAGCGCGTCGCAAGGGCAGCAAAAACTCAAGGCTTAGTTGATCGCCCGTATACACCCCCGACCTGGAAGCAGCGCTTAAGCGCGCCACTCGAATCTGAAATTACCTCTCAAATCCCACCGGATGTAGAGGCAAAGACACCGGTTCACTTTGGAATTCGCTTCCTCCAAGATCCGTTTCAGATCGGGACACAGGAGCACTTTAAAAGACTTTCTCATATACTCCAGCGGTGCAAACACCTCGCAACCCTCGAGGGATTATCAGCCTCCGATCTGACTTATCTCGTCTGCCGCCAGAGCGTTGCCAAGGAAGAATCCATTTTCATCGATCGGGAATCTAACCTTTCTCAGACGCTCTACAGGCTTGCCCTGACTGTCATTACAATGGCCGGAGAAGAGCGCACTTTTCATCGCACCGGAGGCTTGGGAGGCCTAGAAACAGTCGAGCTTTCCGAGGATTCGCTGTCTCAGATGCTGAAAGACTTAAAGGCCCTCAAGACTGCTGAACGACTCCTCCCAGGGAAATATAGGGTCCTCTTTGGACCTGAAATCACGGGAGTCCTTGCTCACGAGGCCTTTGGCCACGCACAAGAAGGCGACACGTGCGTCAGAGGCCGGAGTAAAGCCTGGGATCTACACCAAACCGGCGACGCGGTCGGCAATAGCCAGGCCACCATACTCAATAATCCAGCGCTCTTCGAGAACGGCGGCCAATCTTACGGAGCATGGGGGAGCTACTTCTACGATGAAGAAGGCTGGCTCGCGCAAGAGCAAGTCCTACTCGACCAAGGAAAACTTCTCAGTCCTATGACGAATCTTACGTCCGCCGTTCGACTCCAGATCCCAAGAACCGCCAACGGAAAACGCGAGTCCTGGGCAAGTGGCGTCTATACCCGCCAAACCAACACTTACTTCAGTCCTGGTGATCAAACTCTTGAGTCCCTTATGAAACAACTGGGCGACGGCTATCTTGCTCTCCATCCAGCCGGAGGCATGGAAGACCCGAAGGGCATGGGCATTCAAGTTGGAATTTCCTACCTTTATGAAGTCAAGCAGGGCAAAGCTACGGGAAAAATTCTGAAGGGTCCAGCAGGGGGTGATATCCAAATGACAGGATATACTCCCGACGTGCTGAATTCGATTATCGGCAAGTCAAAAATTGATTACAACTCAGAGACACCCGATCGATCCCGGTTTCCACACAATGACGTAGGAGGCTGTGGCAAATATCATAAAGAATTTGTATTCGCTGGTTGCGGTGGCCCATACGTTCTTTTAGACCAAGTTATTCTGGGATAAACTGCCCTGTAGGAAATTAAAAAAATGACCCAAAATTTTTGGAACTTAGATGAATTAAAATTTCAGTTAAACTCGCACCCACTCATCAAAGGGTGGATCATTAATGAGGAAAATACGCATCGACGAGAACGCTATTTTCTCCTTGAAAAGGAAACACTCGCCACCGATCAAGATCGTAATGTTCGCTCTCGTACCATTTCTTTAAAAATTTTTGTTCGGCTTTCGAAGCCAGGCAGGCAGGGTGAAATCTCAAAGAAATTCTTCACTACTCTCAACTTACGAGATCAAATCGACACAGCAGTGGATGCAGCCCTGCAAACTGACCACCAGACTTGGGAACTACCGAAGGAGTTCCCAACGGCCCTACCGCAAGTCATGACCACTGATCCGGACATGGCTGAGGATCTCGAGGGTGTCACAGAAAAACTCACGGCCCGCATCTCGGCCTCTGTGCAGCAAACAAGGCCCAGTCGATTTAATTCCGCAGAACTCTTCTTATCGGTGCATCATCGGGAACTGCATCTCAGCAACGGGCTGACTCATCGATCTTCCCAAAGCAGGATCTACACGGAAGCTGCATACTCATTTGAGAAATTACATCCCAACGGAACATTAACTTCAGATGAATATCTCAGCTCTCAGTGGTCAGTTCAACTCGGCCAACTTCCCATTGAAAAAATTTTCGACGAAGCAGCTCACCGAGCAGAACATTCCCTCGATGTGGTAAAACCGACCTCGGGACAGTACTCCGTCTTGATTGACTCAGAGGTCATCTCTACGCTCCTCAATGGCTATATCATGCAGCTCTGGGCCTCTAACGCGTATCACGGCCTACCCTTCATCCAGAAAAATCAGGCACTCATTCCGGATGCGCAAGGAGATCTTCTCACCATCCTCTTGGATCCCTCGCTTCCATACGGTGCAGATACCGCTGTCGTTTCGCAAGAGGGTCTGCCACAGAAACCTCTCAAATTAGTGGAGCAAAACCAAGTCATTGAAACCGCGACTCATAAACAGTTTGCCGATTACCTGGGCCTTACACCGACCACAGTCCGTGGAAACCTCGTGATTCAACCCGGACACCTCTCCCACCAGGAACTGACACAAAGCGCCCCTCAGGTGATTGAAATTCTGCAATTCTCTGGTTTATTTGCGGATCCTAACACAGGGACTTTTAGCAGTGAAATTCGCTTAGCAAAACTCTACGATAACCAGAACGGGAAAGTCTCTTATTTGAAAGGCGGTTCGCTCTCAGGATCAATTCGGGAAAATTTTCGCGGACTCAAGCTCTCGAAGTCGATTACTCAGCGCGCCCATTTTTCAACGGAACAATTTCAAGGCCAGGGATACTCCGGGCCGGAGTATGCTCTGATCTCGGCGGTATCGATTGTTGGGTAGGAACAAAGAGAAATAGGGCGCCTACACAACGCTTTGGGCATGACATCCCCGAAGCGTCGAGTAGGCCCCCCTAAAAATTTAGATCATTTTAGACGCTTTACTTGCCTTATCCTCGAGACCTTCTACGTTCACACTAATCTCAACTTCGTCCCCCACCAAGAGCCCTCCATTATCGAGGGTCTTATTCCAAATAATCCCGAATTCTTTACGATTCACCTTCGTTTTGGCCATAAAACCAGCGCGGTGACCACCCCAGGGATCATCGACCTCACCCAGATATTCCACATCAAAGGTGACCAGCTTGGTTACGCCTCGCATAGTCAGATCACCTATCATCTTATATTTCTTTGGACTCACTTCGACGAGTTGTTTGCTAACAAAATGGAGTGTCGGAAATTTCTTCACCCCAAAGAAATCCTCTGAGCGCAAGTGATCATCTCGTTTCTGATCTCTCGTACTAATGCTGGCGGCCTGAACCGTTGCAGTTAATCGAGATGCAGAGAGATCCTCAGCATTAAACGAAAACTTGCCATCAAACTCTGCAAACTCTCCGTTGACTTTACTGATCATATGCCGGGCTGTGAAACCCACGTTTGAATGGGACCCATCAATTTTATACGTTTTGGTCTCAACAGCCAAAACCAAAACATTGGACGAACCCATCACTAAAAGGAGTAAGACCAACACTTTCTTAATCACGATTATTTCTCCTCTTGCCCTCGTAAATTCAACTAATGAGCAAGTTTTGGCTTTTCAACTGGAGCGACACCTTGAACAACCTGAGCAACTTGAATTGCCTCAAATCCTAAAATAGCTTCGCCAATTTTATTTCCCGATTCATTTACGCAGGAAAGGACAAACTTGTAATTTCCATAGTTTGCAACTGGAAATCCACCAAACCGGAATACGGCCTTCATCCGTTTTTGCTCTGCCGGCACTCGCATCTCTCCTGATCCAATCATCTGTTGAGCACCGTCTGGGGTGAACAGGTGAATGAGCATTTTCCCCTCAAAATTGCTCGGTTCCTTTTTCTCAATGATCAGGGAAATCACCAAAAACGGCAGCTGTACCGGCAATTGAGGAGTTCTTACTTCCTCAAGAATATCAAATACGGACAAATTCCCGGTCTGCTGATCCACAGAAGCGCCTAATGACAAAGTTGCAAATTGAATTTTTATAGACATAGTTATCTCGCTCTATCACGAGTCAGTAAGAACCGGAACGAATCTCACTTGGAATTTCTCTTTTTTTCAAAAAATTCTTTGAGGATTTGGCTGCAGGCGGGTGTCTCATAGTATCGAGCCAAAAACCGATGATGGGTGCGCAGATCCTCGTTTAATCGGTAACCCAGGCTCAACGCTCCTCCCTTCGGGTCTAAGGCTCCAAAAACGACCTCTTGAACCCTTGCCTGCTGGCAAGCAGCCAAGCACATCGGACACGGCTCTAAAGTGGAGTAAAGTGTGCAGTCCACCAGACGCCAGCTCGACAAAAAACGGGAGGCTTGTTGAATCGCCAACACTTCAGCATGAGCGACTGGATTTTTAGTCTGCTCCCTCTGATTATATCCGACACCCACCACCCGACCAGCATGAACAACAACGGCACCCACAGGAACCTCGTCTTGTGAGCCAGCAATTTGAGCTTGTGACAGCGCACTGAGCATCCCGGCCTGATCTGATTCAATCATCACGAGTCCCGTCTCACTCCCTTAGGCGTTGCCGGTTCAGAATCTCTTGCGCGCACCAGATACATGAGCTTCACGCGATCTCGGGGTGCCGTCTCAATGTCATTCAGAATTTTTTCAAACTGTATAGGCTCCATCCAGTACCTGAACTTTCGATAATGTGCGGCAACTTTCCGCATCCGAGTGGCTACGAATCGCAAAGACCGACGTTGTTCACGAGTGAGATCCTCGAAGCGCACTCCTATCCCTGAAGGATGGGTTACGGT
>CAINWE010000083.1 GCA_903854365.1 Oligoflexia bacterium | reverse complement strand
TCACTATACAACTTAATAATTTACTCCATAGAAATCTAAAATTGACTCAAACCTACAAGACACCTTGATTTAGAAAGAAATCACCGGGGATGATCTCCAGGACGCTACGGTTCAATTTGATCCTGAGAATCATAGGCCCAACGTCGGTTTCACTCTGAGCCCTCGAGGTGCTGCGACTTTTGAGCGGGTTTCGGGCGAAAATATTGGCCATCGTATGGCGATTGTCTTGGACAATATTGTCCATTCTGCTCCCGTGATTCAGAGTAAAATCGGGGGAGGCAAGGGTGTAATCACCCTCGGTCGAGGAGACGCAGATGCAATGATGAAAGAGGCGAAAGATCTCGCCATCGTTCTCCGCGCTGGAGCGCTGCCTGCTCAGCTCGACTTTTTAGAGCAACGAGTTGTGGGACCTTCATTAGGGCAGGACTCGATTCACAAAGGAGCGCTGGCGAGTTTGATTGGAAGCGTTGTGGTCTTCATTTTTGTGGGGATCTACTACCAAGTGAGTGGTTTGATCGCGGTGTTCTCTTTGGTGCTGAATGTCCTTTTCGTCCTGGCGTGCCTCGTAGGCTTGGAAGCCACGCTGACGTTGCCGGGGATTGCCGGGATTGCCTTAACCGTTGGGATTGCTGTGGATTCGAACGTCGTGATCTACGAGCGTATTCGTGAGGAATTGAGGCACGGGAAGCGCCCTGGGGCTGCGGTCGATGCCGGGTTTCAAAAGGCGTTCAGAACGATTTTAGATGCTAACGTGACGAACGCGGTGGCTGCGATGGTTTTATTGACTTTCGGCACGGGTCCCATCAAAGGCTTTGCTGTGACGCTGTTGATTGGGATTGTCACTACGCTGTTTACGGCTGTTTTCGTGTGCCGGCTTGTCTTTGACTTGTATCTGCACTCTTTAGAAAATCGTAAAGCCAAGTCGATCAGTATCTAATCTAAGATTTGCCGGCTAGAGAAAGGATCTAAAATGTTAGAACTCATTCGTCCAGGGATGAAAATTGATTTTGTCGGTAAGCGCAATTGGTTGATGGGGGTATCACTCATTGCCGTGATGGTCACTTTTGTGCTGCTTTTTACGAAGGGCCTGAATTACGGGATCGACTTTACCGGGGGGGCCGAAGTCCAGGTCCACGTTCCGCCTAGTTGGGACATCGGTAAGATTCGAGATGAGCTGAATCAGGGCGGAATCCAGGGGCTGAAGGTGCAGCAAATCGGCCTTCCTTCGGCGAGTCAGTTTTTGATTAAAGCTCAGGGAGATGAAAAATCTCTGAACCTGGTGTCAAAGCATGTCGCGGATATTCTCGAAAAATCCCTGAAATCAGGTGAATTCGAAATTCAACGGGTGGATGTCGTCGGGCCGGCGGCTGGAAGTTCCTTGCGGACGAGTGGATTTATGTCCATGTTTTTCGCGTTGGTTTGTATTCTCCTTTATGTGTGGTTGCGATTTGACTCGCGATTTGCGCCGGGTGCTGTGTTGGCTCTCTTTCATGATACCGTCTTGACGTTGGGGGTGCTCATCCTCACGCAAAAGCAATTCGATCTGCAAATTCTCGCTGCTCTGCTTGCTTTGATTGGATATTCGAACAACGACACCATCATTGTCTACGATCGAGTGCGGGAGACGATTCATCAGCATCCCGAGCTGTCGATGGAGCAGGCAGTGAACCGGGCGATTAATGAGACCCTGGGACGCACGATTCTGACGTCTTTGTGTACCTTCATTACAGTTTCTGCACTTTGGCTTTTCGGTGGAAAGGTGATTGAAGATTTTGCTTTCACCTTGATGGTGGGAATCGTGGTTGGGACTTATTCCTCGATCTTTATTGCTAGCTCGCTTGTGATTTTCATGAGTCATTATCTTGAAAAGCAAAAGAAGCAGGCTAAGAATCAAGGCACGACTCAACGCAGGCGTGTCGTCATGGTGCGACCTGAGCCAAAGATTAACTAAAGAGGAAGTGGCATGAGTGCGGACGAGGGGCAGAGAGTTTGGAAGCTGCGTTCTCCGAGTCAGCGAGATTCTGGAGAGATGTCTCGCTTGATTGCTGCTTTGCAAGAGAAAACAGGGCTCTCTCCGATTACTCTGAGGGTTTGTATTCTTCGTGGATTTGATACGGAGGAGGCCATTCGAGATTTTCTTGCGCCTCGTTTTGAGAATCTTAAAAATCCTTATTCTATTCGTGATATGGATCGCGCTGTGGAACGCTTGGCTCGGGCGAGGCGTGAGGGAGTGCAGATCCGTGTCTTTGGTGACTATGACGTGGATGGTACGACTGGGGCGGCTCTCTTGTCGTGGATTTTTGGGGATTTTGGTTTTCGCTGGGACGTGAGGCAGCCAGACCGTTTCAAGGACGGCTACGGTTTAAATGTGAAAGCGGTCGAGAGTGCGGTGGAAGAGGGTATCGGCTTATTGGTGACCGTGGATTGTGGAATTACCAGTTTTGATGCCATTCAGCGCGCTCAGGAGCTGGGACTTGATGTCATTGTGGTCGATCACCATCAGTTGGATCCGTTGCGCGGTCTGCCTGCTGCTTGGGCGGTTGTGAATCCTCAGAGGAAAGACTGCGACAGTGGGTTGAAGCAACTCTGTGGCTGTGGTTTAGCCTTTTACGTCGCAATGGCGCTGCGAGTTCACGGGCGTGCAGAGGGTTGGTTTGAGGGGCGTTCGGAGCCGAATTTAAAGCAACATTTGGATTTAGTCGTGATGGCGACGGCAGCCGACATGGTGCCGCTCACGGGTGATAATCATATTCTGGTTCGGTACGGACTAGAGGTTTTGAAGCATTCGAAGAAACCGGGTGTGAAAGCTCTCCTGGAGGCTGCTGGATTGAGCTCTCGCGAGTTGAGTCCCTCTCATCTGGGCTTTGTTCTAGGACCTCGGATTAATGCGTCAGGCCGGATGCACTCGGCTAGTCTTGCGCTCGACCTCTTGACGACTCATGACGCATCCCAGGCCGCCAGTCTCGCGCAAGAGTTGGAGCGTTTGAATACTGAGCGCGCCCAAGTTCAAAATGAGATTTGGGATCAGGTGCGTGCTCGAGTCGAGCAAGGAATGCTTGAGGGAAAATTTCGTCATGGCATAGCAGTCGCTGATTCTGGATGGCATGAAGGCGTAGTTGGGATCGTGGCATCTCGAGTGACGGAAACTTTTAAGAAGCCTGCTGTTGTGATTGCTTTACGAGAGGATCTTGGCAAAGGAAGTGTGCGGTCCTTCGGGGGCAAAGATGTTTTGGGTGCTTTGAGGGAGTGTGCGTCTCAGCTTCTTGGTTTTGGCGGACATAAGCACGCTGCTGGGCTATCGATCGCTCTCGATCGAGTGAGTGATTTTGCCGAAGCTTTTGATCGGGCAATTGAGCAACTTCCGGAAGAGGTGGGAGCTGCGGCGCTGTGGGTCGAGGGGGCTTGTCGTTTACATGAGTTGGATGTGCGCAGTTTGCAGGAGCTCGAGCGACTCGGTCCTTTTGGGCCTGGTAATCCGGAGCCTGTGTTTACCGTGCGTGCCCAGGCGAAAGATCATCGCGTGCTGAAAGGGCGTCACTTGAAGCTCAGTCTAGGAGGAGCCGGGTCATGGGCCGATGCGGGTGCTCGTATGGATGCTATTTGGTTCCACGGGGCGGAGCGTAAAGAGGTGATGGATTTATTAGCGAACCCCGAAGAGCGCGAGTGGGCAGGTGTGCCAGAGTTGAACCGATTTCGGGGTCAAATAACGCCGACTTTGAGAGTTCGGGACTGGCGGAAATTGGAGATCGCAGAATGAATCGAAATAGGATCCGAGTGGCTTTTGTAGGGTGGGTGATGAGCGGGGTCGCCTGCGGAGTCGGATTTCAAGGTGAGACACTGGTTTATGCAGATCCCATCTCTGGAGGAGTATCACGATTGTCGGGGGAGACGCTCTCGTCGTCAGAGGCGAAGGCTCTTTTGTTGGAGTTCACCCGTGCTCAAGCAACTCAACTGAGGTCACAGGAAAGTAAGAACCAGATCGAACTGAAAGAGTTTAAGATTTCGCAAGATACCAAGTTTAAAGAATGGAAGTTGCGGGAGCAAGATGCCAGGCATCAGTTTTTTGATGAGCATCGGAGTGGGTCTGAGCGAAGAACTTATATTCAAAGCTACGTTCAACGAAGAGACGCGTTTCTCAAGGAGTTGATCAGTTCAAAAAAAGGGAAGGCCCAGGAGTTGGATCTGAAGCTCAACGGTTTGACCCAGGAACACAGCCAGAAGCTGCAAGAAGTGAAAAAAATTCTGGAGCAGGGCAAACGCCCGGATCCCAGTTATTGGCCTGCACAGACGCTTTGAGTTTTTGGCTGCTCGGCCTGCTCATTAGTTGAGAATCAGCTTTGCAAAGAAAACGTCTTGGATTTGTCCCTTGGTGAGCCAACCATTGATTTTATTGCGAATGTTGTTTTTGAGCGTTTTTTTACCCAGATTTGACATCAGTTGTTCGCGATCAATCGAAATAAAGATATTGAGCAGGAGATTTCGAACTTTGGGAAGATCGTGGTGAAGAGTTCGGGCAGTTTCCGCTGAATCGCAAAGGAGCACGATCTCGATGGTAGCGACATCAGTGGTCTGGGTCGTGGGAGGTGCTCCAGGGGCGGGTTTGACCTCAATTTGGAATGAGCCGGCTTCCACGAGGGCATTCTTTTGTTGAACGGTGTTTGCTGGGGTATCAGGCGTTGTAGAGTCGTGGGAGGATGTGACTGCGCGCGCTTGCTTGTCTTGGGTTTGTCTTGTGACTTGGTCTTCACGTATGGTTTGAACGGTCTGCACAATGACAGTGAGTAGTCCTCCTAGGCTCAACACAAAAAGAGAGGCCATCTTTCGGGAGGGGCGATCTGGAGATCGCAGGGTCTGGAACAACTCAATGATGCTTTGCGCCGGGCTGATCTTCTTGGGGGTTAGGTCTGCGTTTTTTGCGTCCGGTTCTGGTGCGTTTTCGTTTGAGTGGGTGTTTTCGGGTGCGGGCGGCACTGCGGCGGGGTCAGACGCAGTTGCAGCAGGGTTTTCAGGATTTGCGGAGTCAGGTTGATCGGCGGCCATCTCTATTAGAATAACTGGCTCGTTCAGTCTCCTCAAGTCATTCTGTCGATTGCCGAACAATTAAATATGGTGAATTTCAGATGGGTGAACGCATCCCATGAATAAAGGCCCATTCTGCCAAATTTTTGGCGTCACTCTACTCGCTTTGCTTTCAGGGTGCAGTACGATCTTCACTCATGAGAGTGAGTCAAATGACCCGTTAGAGCAAGCGGCTCGAGAGACCCGTCGAGGCGCAGCGGCGATCGGTCCGTTTGACTTTGTGGATCCTGAAAAAGGACCACTGCTCGAAGCGCAGATCCGACGTGCGCTCCGTCTGGGTGAGTTGACTCTCGGGATGAGGCAGGACGATGTGACGAGTGTTTGGGGTTCGCCCCAGACTGTGGAGACGGCGGGAGATCCGCGTGCCGAAAATCAGCGTTGGCTCTACTTTAGTGGTCTGAGTGAGCAGTGGAGTATGGGGTCTCGGAAAGTGGTCTATTTTGAAGGCGGACGCGTGGTTGGCTGGGAAGTGCATTAGCCGGCGTAGCGCAGGGGTGAGGCGAAGCGCTTCCGGCGTGAGAATTTTCCCCACCAGAATACGGGAACTCGTGTTAGGTTCGGGGGATGATCGAAGCATTTTTTGATTTTGAAAAGCCTATCGTCAATCTCGAAAAAAAACTCCAGGACCTGAGGGAGCTTGCAGCTCAAGAAGGCGTTGACTTTACTAATGAAATTAATATCTTAGAAAAAAAAGTCGTAGCCTTGATTGATGACACTTATGCCAAGCTAACGCCCTGGCAAAAAGTGCAGCTTTCTCGCCATCCAGGACGTCCTTATGCTCGCGATTATATTGATCTTTTGTTTCCTGATTTTATGGAGCTCCATGGGGATCGAAGTTTCAGCGATGATCAGGCGCTGTTAGGCGGCGTCGCGACCTGGCCGCCTCAGCTTTTGCTTTCGAATGGGGCTTCGGCGGGTGCTATTTCGGTAGGACGAGAGGAAGACCGATTTCCCGTAATGATTCTGGGCCATCAAAAAGGCCGGACGACGAAGCAAAAGATGGAGCGAAATTTTGGAATGGCTAAGCCCGATGGATATCGCAAGGCCATGCGCTTAATGGAATTGGCGAATCGTTCTCAAATGCCGATCATTACTCTGATTGATACTCCAGGTGCCTATCCCGGCCTTGAGGCCGAGGAAAGGGGGCAGTCCCAAGCAATTGCAGAAAGCATCCTGACGATGTTCAAGCTGAAGGTGCCGGTTATTTCCGTGGTTATTGGTGAAGGGGGCTCCGGGGGGGCGTTGGCGATTGGTGTGGCGAATCGCGTTTTCATGCAGGAGTTTAGTACGTACTCAGTGATTTCTCCGGAAAGCTGCGCGTCGATTCTTTGGAGTGATTCGAGTCTTGCTGAAAGAGCGAGTGAGAAATTGAAGATGAATCCTCCAGAGCTTTTGAAGCTAGGAATCATTGATCAGATTATTCCGGAACCTAAGGCGGGTGCTCACAGAAATTGGTCCGAGTCGGCTCGGCTGATGGGGCTTGCCATTGCTCGAGGGCTTTCCGAATTGATGCCCGTCTGGGAGAAGAAACCAGAGAAACTCGTCGAAGAGCGAATCGCCAAATTCAGGAAGATGGGTTTGGGTTCGTTAGATCATGCGCCCCTGACCACGATGAACTAAATGGGTGATTCGGAATGGTAGACGCTCCTCAGAAGTATTTATTTGTGATTTCGGCACCGTCGGGAGCCGGTAAGACGACTCTTTGTAAAAAATTACTTCAAGAGTTTGCATCCATTCAGCTGTCAATTTCCAGTACCACTCGAAAGCCGCGTGGCACAGAGCAAGAGGGAGTGGATTATTTTTTTCTATCTCCTGAGGTTTTTCAGGAAAAGATTCAGGAGGATCGTTTTGCTGAGTGGGCGCTGGTCCATGGGAATTACTACGGGACTTCCAAGGAGATGATTGAGAGCGCCTTTGCTAGCGGTTTTTCGGTGCTGCTCGATATTGACGTGCAGGGTGCTGAACAGCTGCGCAAGTCTTATCCGAGGGAGTGTATCCGGATCTTCATTGCTCCGCCGAGTTTGGCTGAATTGGAAGTACGCCTGAGGAAGCGGGGTACTGACTCCGAGGACGTGATTCAGAAGCGCATGCAAAATGCAGAACGTGAAATGCGGGCGGGACTTCAGTTTGATTTCGTCATTGTGAACGATAACCTGGATCGTGCTTATGCTGAGCTCAAGGGTCTAGTCGAGAGTCGGATAGGGACACGATCCAAAGGATCCCCGGGGAGGCAGATTGGCTAAGCGACCGGTTGCGAGTTTGGAGACGATCTGCGGAAAAGTAGCGAGTTATTACCCAGAAGCGAAACTGGATATCATCGAAAAGGCCTATCGGTTTGCTGGAGAGGCCCACCGCGGACAGGTTCGCTCGAGTGGGGAACCTTACATGATCCACCCGATTGAGGTGGCGCAAACGCTTGCGGATCTGAGACTTGATATTGCAAGTATTGTGACTGGCTTACTGCACGACACGGTCGAAGATACGCACGCGACGCTCGAGGAAATCGAAAAGGAATTTGGGAAAGAAGTTTCGGAGCTCGTTGATGGCGTAACGAAACTGTCCAAGATGACTTTTAAGACCACCGAAGAAAAGCAGGCAGAGAATTTCAGGAAAATGGTTCTCGCCATGGCCAAAGATATTCGCGTCATTTTTGTAAAGCTCTCTGATCGTCTGAATAATATGAGAACTTTGGAGCATCTGAGTCCCCTTAAACAGAAGGTGATTGCTCAAGAGACTCTGGATATTTACGCTCCGATCGCGAATCGATTG
>CAINWE010000082.1 GCA_903854365.1 Oligoflexia bacterium | reverse complement strand
GAGCTCAGATGTCGATTGAAATCGGTGACTTTGGCGACCACCCGCTGCGCTGGTGGAAAAGATTTATCGTCAGATCTACCTGGCTACACCAAGCATTACTACTCGCTTTATTCTACGGCTTATGGGTACTCTTCGTTCATTTTTTAAGTACTACTTTTATTACCTACTTTCTCGGCACACCGAACTCCCGCCTTCAAGACATCAACGACGTCCTATACTCAAATCAAGTGACTTTAATCGGTCTAGGTTCCATTCTGTTTATCTTTTTTCTCTGCCTTCTCAATCCGATAACCTCGACGCAATTCAGCCACACTTTTAATCGCGATCGATTCGAGCACTCATTCATACCGGGGTTCCTCAGAGGCGCCACGATGACGGGCCTCCTCATCTTGAGTTTTATTGTAGCTGGGGTCTATCGCTACCTTGGATATTTCATCCAATTCAGCGCTGTGCCGCTCGATATTGCCAATGTCATATTTAGAATGCTCGCACTCACCGTGATGGCCTACAGTGAAGAATTTATTTTCCGCCACAAGATGGTCAGGTACTTTCAAGGCAACCTCCCGACCTGGCTCGCTGCACAATGGATTGCGATTCTCTATTGCGGAATCAAACTTCTTCAATTTGACCTCGGCCTCATGGACCTCATCTCGCTCTACCTCCTTTCTCTCTCCTTGTTCTATCGGGCTAGACGAGAAGGAAACTTCGAAATGGGCGCGGGCTACTGGGCCGCTTGTCTGGTCATTTTACAACCCATCGCCAGCCTGCCCGTTTTTGGAAACGAGTTTAGCGGCACCCTCATTGTGAAGCCGAGCACAATCCATCTGTCAAACGAGTTCAGAATTGTCACAGGGGGCTCAGGGGGTCCCCTAGGCAGCATCGCCTTTCAACTCCTCTTGATTCTCGACCTACTCCGAAGCATGCTAAGAACTAGATCGTCTGATGAATCTCAACTCGAATCACCTCGCCGAGCTCCAGAAAAAAGCTAAGCAGGGAGAAAGGTTAAAAAAATGCCCTCGACTCACTCTCTCAGTCCTACCGACACCCTGAGTCTCATTACGGAGGCGGGATGGGTTGCCAAGTTTACGCTCCTTTTACTTCTTTCCTCTTCGATTCTCTGCTGGGCAATCATCTTGACGAAATGGCAGGGCCTGAAGACTGCATTTAAAAACAACCACAAATTTTTGGAAATTTTTAAGACTGGCAAAAACATCGAAGAAGTCGTTACAAAAAGTGAAGGCCTATCTCAATCGCCGGTTTCTGCCGTCTTTCACCAAGGTATTCGAGAGCTCAAACTGATCTCCGGAACGGAGACCATGATTTCCAGCGCGCATAAACTAGAAAATATTCAACGGGCCCTGATCCGAGCATCTACTCAAGAAGTCACTGCACTCGAAAGTCATCTTGGCTGGCTAGCCACCACCGCCAGCGCCGCGCCGTTTATCGGCCTTTTTGGGACCGTCTGGGGGATTATGAATGCGTTTCAAAACATTGGAGCTAGCGGCGCAGCAAACTTAGCCGTGGTTGCCCCGGGCATTTCAGAAGCACTGATCACTACCGCGAGTGGAATCGCTGCAGCCATTCCAGCAGTCGTCGCCTACAATTACTTCACCGGACAAATCCGTCGTCTAGCAGTCGACATGGAGTGTTTCTCTCAAGACTTAGTCAACATTATTCAAAGAAGTTTGCTGAGCGCTTCTAAGAAAGGTAATTAACCCATGGGCATGAATGTCGGCAGACCCAGTCAAAACTCAGTCGGAATAGCTCGCAACCTCCCCAGCACTTTAGCAGAAATCAACGTGACCCCTCTGGTCGACGTGATGCTCGTACTCCTAATCGTCTTCATGATTTCTGCGCCGCTCATGCAACAAGGATTGCAAGTCGACCTTCCCAAGGCTAATGCCGGACAAATCAACGAAGTACCAGACCAGCTCGTGATTGCCGTTCAAGCTTCCCGGCAAATCCTCATAGCCAACCATCCGATTCCCCAGGGCACTTTGTTCAAGAAACTAGAGGCCATCGTCCGCTCAAAACCCAATATCGAGGTCGTCCTTCAAGCGGACCAAAAACTACCCTATGGCTTCATTGCCCAAGTCATGGCAGAGG
>CAINWE010000081.1 GCA_903854365.1 Oligoflexia bacterium | reverse complement strand
CACCCCGAGCCACAAAGAGGCGTCGACTTCAGGTCCAAAACTGAGTATACTCCGTCGCCATGTCACATTCCGCACCACTTAAAGACTCTCTGGCTCAAGCTTTAGAAAATCGCAAACACCCTGGAACGACTACACACTGAACAAACGACGGCCTATCGGCTTTTCCATGGAATCACCGAAGGACGACCTGGATTGACGATTGACCGATACGGGGAGATTCTTTTTGTACAAACTTTTCGTGAGCCACTCGAAGCGGAGGACCTGAAATCCATCGAGGCATTGCTACCCGCGCATCTCAATAAGACCCTCACGGTCATCTACAACCATCGAGGAGAAGGCTCACACGCACTCCCCACCCATCCCCCCACAGAAACACTGTGCCAGGAATTTGGGGTCCATTTTTTAATCCGGAGCCGGCATACTGGCTTAGATCCGTGGCTTTTCTTAGACTTAAGGGCGGGTCGCAGATGGCTTCGTGAGCACACCAAGAACAAAAGTATCCTCAATTTATTTGCCTACACTTGCAGCCTTGGACTCACTGCAGCAGCTTCCGGCGCAACCGAAGTTCTGAATATCGACTTCTCGAAAACCCACCTGGAAGTCGGACAAAGAAATGCGAAAAACAACTCGATCCCTGAGACGACATTTCTCACGCTCGAGGAAGACTGTTTACCTGCGATGCGCCAATTCGCCGGTCTCGAAGCGGGAGGTCGCCGAGGCAAAATTTTAAAATACAAAAAACTGAAGCCCCGCCAGTTTGACGGCGTGATTCTTGACCCGCCAGCCTGGTCTAAGGGGGCGTTTGGGGCTGTAGACGTAGAAGGCGACTATCCAAGCCTTTTCAAACCCGCTGTTTTAGCAACCCGAGAGGGAGGGTTTATCATGGCCACTAATCATGTTGCCTCCGTCAACTTTGACTCCTGGGTCGAGACCCTCAAAAAATGCGCAGCGAAGGCCGGAAGGCCGATTAAAAGCCTCCAACGACTCACGCCGGAGGCTGACTTCCCATCTTTTGATGGAAACCATCCTTTGAAAATTGTCATTTGCGAAATGTGAGGAAGCAATCTTATGCCAGAAAAACAATGTTTCTCGTGTGGTAAACTTAAAGCCAACCGCACCTGTCAAATCTGTGAAGCTGATCTCTGTAAGTCCTGCACCCAGTTTCTCGAGGAGGACTCGTTTTCTTTCCTAAAAACGATCCCCGACTCCCTCAGGCACTCCACCTATTGCAATCCGTGCTTTGACGAGAAGGTAGCACCGGAGCTGAGCACCTACGAAGAAACCCTTGAGCGGGCGAAGAAAATTTTCGTATTTTTCAAAACCCAGAGAAAGCCTTTTCCTCTCATCAAAAAATCGCGTGAACGCGTCGACGCGAAAAACTGTCCAGATCGGGATGAAACAATCCTACGACTAGCCTTTTTTGCAGCCGAGCAAGAGTTCAATGCAATCGTCGAGGTCGACATCACCCAGGAAAAAATTAGAAATCAAGGTTACGAAAAATCCAATTTCTCTGGAACTGGCTTCCCCGCTCATATCGATGAGTCCAAGATGTATTGGGATCGGGACTAAGCGCAATCGAACTCAACTCCAGAACCGCATTGAGGGATCCGGCTGGCTCCCCAAAGCGAGGAGCCAGCGGTCATGAGGTAGGCATTGATTGAATTCAAGTGTATTGAATCTTTTGTGATGATCGTCGTCGCCCCCATCGCATACGTTCCGCAACACTATTGCAACTGACAACCTGGCGGCATGCGAGTGCAGCAAGCGTGCCATACATGTTCCTCGCGTCAAACAGTCGAGCTGCAGTAAGTGAGACCAGGCCAATCAAGCCCACTGCTCTGATCACCGACCATCTTGCACGAAAGAGAATTGAATTTTGCAACTCAGCAAAATCCGAGACTCCCCCCATTGCATCAAAAAGCAGCTCTCGTCACTCTGACACTGTCGCCGGACGATTAGACTGCCTCAATGGAATCTCCTTAAGGAAAAAGACAAGAATCGTGGCAAAAACGAGTAAAACTGCGCCAATCAAAAACCCAAACGTAATCGAATGTGCGAGGCCAATCTGGGCCGAGTGTTGGATCGAGACTAGGACCTCTTGGGGTTTCTGATCTGCGCCTAACACCATGCCTTCGATTTGCTGCCGAAACTCAGGCCGAGCATAGGACTGCGGATTATCCAATCGAGATAACTGCTCAGAAGAAAGACTCCGATAAATCTGAGGAGGCAAGGCACTATGAAACGCCGGAACAAATTGATTCGCTAAAACGCTCCCGAAAATCGCAACGCCGATCGATCCGCCAATCGATCGCATAAACTGCAGAGTCGACGTCGCTGTTCCAATAAACCGACTTTCCACGGCATTTTGTACCGAGATACTAAAGACTGGCATCGAGGCCCCTAATCCGATTCCTAAGACAATCACATAATGAACAACGGTCAAATAGGAGGTCGAAGCATCCATCGTGGACAGCAGCAAGACGCCTAGGGCGCTAAACGAAGCCCCGAGGATTGCAAAGGGCTTATATCGACCCAGCCTCGTGACCCCTTGCCCAGACAACATCGCACTGAACAAAAGCGAGAGGGTCATTGGCATGAGGATTTTGCCGCTCTGAGTAGCCGTAGTCCCCAAAACCGACTGAACAAAAAGAGGAACAAAGAGCGTCGCTCCAAACATGCCGGTGGCAATTAAGGCTGCAGCCACGACCGAAATCGAGAAAATGGAATTACGAAATAGCTTCAACGGTAAAATAGGATGAGAAGCGTGAGTTTCGACCCAGAGAAAGGCCAGCCCAAAACAAAGGCTGGTCAGAATCAAACCGAAAATCACCGCAGAAGCCCATGCATAATCACGCCCACCCCAACTCAACGCCAGCAGAAATGGCACAACACACGCCACCAAAGTCACAGCACCCAAATAGTCAATTCGAAAGCCTTCCTCTTTTTCGGGCTTCACATGAGGAAAGAAACACCAGAGAATAAAGACCACCAACAATCCAATTGGCAAATTCACTAAGAATGCATAACGCCAGCCGGGTCCATCCGTGAGAAATCCTCCTAACAAAGGACCTATCACACTCGACAAGCCAAAAACCGAGCCCATCATGCCCATGACCCGACCCCGCTTCGCAGGAGGATACAGATCCGCCACAATCGACCAAACCATCGTCTGAATCATTCCAGCGCCCATCCCCTGAAGTCCCCGCGCAACAATCAATTGGGCCATACTTTGAGACAAACCACAGAGGAGACTCGCAACAACGAACCAAATCACGCCCGCAAGAAGAAAGAACTTTCGACCATAAATATCACTCAGCTTACCCGCAATCGGCACAGTCGCTGTTGATGCCACCAAATAGGCCGTAATCACTCCCGAGTAGTGCTCGAACCCATGAAGTTCCGCGATAATGCGAGGCATCGCCGTACCGACAATACTCTGATCGAGAGCCGCCATGAGCAGGGCCATCATGGCGCCGGCCATCGTCGCAAAAACCGCTTTTTCTGTTAGACCGTGGTCAGCACTGGGAGAACCCGAACTCAGTTTTATGCTCATGATAATAATATGGCATTAACCCTCGGCATCAAGCAAGCCGCAATCACCCGTGAGCGTTCCAGAGGAACTCAACGAAGACTCAACAGACACTCGCGCCCATCAGTGCCCCCCCTTCATGAAGCACTGGGGTGCATCAAATCCGCTGTTGCTTCTTTTCAGTGTCATGCTAAATTTCAGCAAATGCTCCCCCTATACAAGACGCCGTTGCATATCTTTAATTATGACGATATCCCTCCAGGTTGCTACTACCAGGCCATGAATGAAGGCTCTCCTGTTCGCAGATTCTGGCACCGACAAAAGTTCGTTGCTGTCGCATCCCGCCTGAAAGATGGCGACCGCGTCCTCGATTTGGGCTGTGGACCAGGATCATTTCTCTCCATTTTAGGCGAAACCCAACCTCGGGTCGAAGCCATCGGACTAGATATCGCCTCATCCCAAATTGAATTCGCTATGAAAATGGTAGCCCCTCGATTCGGCGGCAGAATCCAATTTCAACAGCATGACGCTTCCGAGCTCCACCTTCCTTTTCCTGACCACTCTTTCGATGCAGTGACTAGTATTGAAATGATCGAACACATCCATCCCTTTATTGCCTACAAAATGCTCGAAGAAGCCAAACGCCTCCTCAAACCCGGAGGAAGAATCCTCGTCACCACCCCAAATTATCGAAGCCTATGGCCTCTCCTGGAGTTTGGCCTACAAAAATTTGGTCCCGTCAAATATCACGAGCAACACATTAACAAGTTCACCCCCAACTCTTTCGTCAAATTTCTTGAAAGCATCGGCCTCGAGGTGCAACACTTTTCCACTCTCTTCATTGTTGCCCCATTTCTCGCCGGTGTCGCCTGGAAACCAGCCGAACAGCTCTGCCATTGGGAGCAAAAATCAAGAAGCCGCATCGGCAGCCTGCTCTTCGCTGAAGCAGTGCCACGCCATTTCGACTAAGTAAACCCGAAGGAATGCGGATGAAATCTTGGAAGCCGAAGCCCTCAACTCTCTGCTGGATCGCCGGATTAATCGCCATTTTCTTTTATTGGCTCTCGGTTAGACCCCTAGGCCAAGGTTACGCACAGGACATGTGCAACCACCAAATGGCGCGCCAAATCATGGCAGAAAACATCAGTCAATTTGGACGCCCCGTCTTTCACAGTTCAAACGTCATGGCACCTTACGGCCTGCCCGGCCCTTTTTTTGCCGGATGGAATGTGGAACGCGACTGGATCGGGAGTTACGTATTCAAATGGAACCGAGATTTTCCGTTTCTTTGGGTTTATTACGGATTATCGCTTCTCGCCTGCTACTTAGGCGTTGGCAGGATTATCAGTCATATGGGCCTTCCCGGAGCAGCCGCTTGGCTCGTCTCTGCCACGGTCGTATTATTCAATCTCCCGAGGCATTTTAAACTCTGGCATCACTCAGACAACGTCATGATGCACTGGGTTTACCTAGGCTTTTTCTTAGATGCCTGGATTTGGCAACGATTCATCAAAGACCGAAAATGGTCCCTCACGCTCGAAATTTGGCGCGGCCTCATCCTCCTCGGTGGACTCAATGTCATGGGTTATTTCTGGGGCCCATCCATTATCGAATGGGTTGTTGTCCATGGAAGCATGGGTTGGGTTGTCCTTGCGCGCGTTGGCAAACGCCCCAAGATGGAGTTCTCGCTGAAATCCGTTCTGCCGGCTTTTGCTCTCGGAATACCTCTGCTAATCGCGGACCTCACGTGGTTCTTAGAGCTTGCCTCGGCAGCAAAACAGCAGGGAGAAATTAGTCAAGCTGTGGGCTACTTTGTCCATGGGCTCTACCTGATTCGACCGATTTGGGTAGACTCCCTCGCAGCGCTTTTTCAATGGGATCTCCCCTTCCCACCGCTCGACGCGCCTGAGACTGTTGCGAGCATCGGTTGGCTCTACCTCGTTCCTCTTGCTGTTGCTCTCTTTTATGTACGCAAAGGCAAAAAAGGCCCGGGCTACCTCCGGGTCGCTCCCTTCGTCATCGTCTTCATGGTCGCTGTATTCTACGTCTTGGGACCTGGCGTCGTTCCATTTTTTGTCCCCCTCGTTCAAGACGTAGTCCCATTTATGAAGTTTTTTCGCACGGCGGCTCGCTTCACACTCTTCCTTCCTCCTTTAGCGACAATCATTATCGTCCTCGCCTGGCCCCAGGTCATGACGTTTGCCCGAAGCATGCAGAAAAAAAGAAGGGCCTGGGTTATCCTTTTCCTTGCAACTTCAGGCCTCGAGTTCACGTGGATTTTAGCACCCGTCAACCAATTTCCACCCCCCCCTGAACACTTACTGGGAATTCTTGGACGTGTAAAACAGGCGCCGGGTGACACGGTTTTATCCCTCCCCTTCTGCGTGCATGGAGCTAACGGCGTATGCGGACCGGAACAATGCTTCCATCACCCCGAAGATACTCTCGGGGGATGCATGAGGATTTGGCACGACAAGAAAGTGTTCGGAGCTTATACCGCGCGCATGAATGATTCAGACTGCAATATTTACCGAAGAGCACCCTATTCCTCCTGGTTTGCCGCCTGGAAAGAACATCGTTGCCTGTCCGACAACGAATGGGGCGAATTCTGCACATTTCTCGAGACTCACTCTCAACTGTCCGCAGTTTTAGTCTTTCCAGATCTCTGGGCGGGTGCCAACACCGAAAAGTGCCAGGAGAAATTCAAAGAACATCTGGGAGATCCTATTGACTCAGTCCAGTTCATGGGCAACCCGACTCGAGGCGGGGAAGGCTCAGACCCTACTCGGCTGTTCTGGTATGCCCCCCACTGCACACCAAAAAGTGCGCACCCAGAAATTGTTAAAAATTCTGCCTTTTGAGGACGCAACGCGCTGCTCGGGGCGTAAGCACCCCGTCGCCCTCTACGAATACTCTCGGTCTGCCTAAAACATCCCGCTCAATCGAAATCGCCCTAGGCAATTCGCCCGGGCGCTCTGAAGAAGCCCAGCTCTGTCCCGTGAAATAACTCAGGAATCCAAAACGAAAAATCTCTGATCCCAGAGCCGCTGCAAAAAGGTGATACTCTTCCGGCGAAGGTAATCGAGAATCACCTCCAAAAGCGGAGCAGAACCGGCCGGCCTCCGAAAATGTCATTTTGGTTCTCGAGGGTGAACTAAATACAAGATTTTGCTGGTCCTGACTCGCGATGCGATACATCGGCCCCAATGCGGCAAAAGCGGGGGGCACCGAGTCCTTCACAGCATCACTATACGCATGAACCGCCGAAACAGTAGAACCAAACAAGAGGAACGACTCCAGCTTCCACCTATGAGTTTCCAAGACGAATGCATCGTGACTCGGAAATTTATACCGATCAAATAAGCCGTCCCCTAAATCCTCCACGCTCGCCGCCCCAGTCGTTCCAGTGGAATCAACCCTCGTTTCTGCCCAGTCCTGAGCCCCCTGCCCAAGCGAATGCAAATACTGACAGCCCACATGCGCTGGCCACATCGCCTCCAAAAGAACATGACTCTCATCCGAGGTCAATTCTCCGCCACACAAGACGCAATCCAAAGCAAAGCTAGGTCCCGCCGCAATTAAAACCAAGGCCCAACCCAACAGAATCCGGCGGACCAACCAAAAATTATGCGCTCTCTTCTTAGTCACAAATCACCTCAGGGCTATCCCCTTTTGAGAAAACCAAAGAGCGGTGCTAATCGATTTTATCTAGTTAGGCAATGTTTTTATTTAAACAATAAAAAATAAGAAAAGGCTATATCACCCACTTTTTTGCAACAACGCCGCAAAAAAACCGTCTCCGCCAGGCGCCTCGTGTGGGCTCAGGAGCCATTGTCGCACTATCGAAACTCCGACTTGATGACCTGACTTGAGTTCAAATTCCTTAATAAAATCAAGGACGATTCGCTCACCCTCATCCGCAAAGACAGAGCAAACGGAATACACTAAGAATCCCCCCGGCTGCACACGATCCCAGCCTTGACGCAAAATCTTTTTTTGCTGCTGAGTCAGTGAAACCAGCTCTTGTTCTTTTCTCAACCATCGGACGTCAGGATGCCTTCGTATGATGCCGCTTCCCGAACACGGAACATCCACCCAGACCAGCCCCCACTCGCGATGAATTGCAGGAGAAATCACTTGATCCCAGGGCAAAAGTTCAATTTCAGGGGCTGCGCGAGCAATCGTATCTCGCAACAACGGAACCCGATCTGACTTAAATTCAGTCGCGCTCACCTGAAATCCACTCCAAGCTAAGCCCACCGATTTGCCACCTGGCGCAGCACAAAGATCAAGTGCAGAAACTGGTGCCGAACCCATCGCGCCACGAATCAAGGAGGTCACCTCCGAAATCAAAACCTGGCTCGAGATATCCTGTACGATCCAGTGACCCTCAAGAAACCCTGCCTGCCGCGTCACAGCCCCCCCTCGGCCAGGTCGCGAAAGCCATGAAGACGACACTGGACCACGCTCGACCCAATCGGATTGCCATTGAGGATCCCGAGAGCGTATCCACAATTGAGGCCGCTCCAAAGTAGCCTGAGCAAATCCCTGGATCCAATCAAGTCCGCGCTGGTGAACCAACTTATTCCACATCCACGGAGGTAAACTGGCCCAGGCCGCTGCCTGAGTCGTCAACGCTGTCGAAACCTCTGGGGAAGACGAATCTGCCTGGACCGGATAAGCCCATGCTCTCCACTCTTGCGCGTGGGCCGCAATTTTTCTCAGGCACGCATTCGCAAAGTGGGCTGGTGCGTCTCCTTCTTTTCTCTTAATTTCGTCCACGGTTTCAGAAACGACTTGAGCCGCAGGCGCTCGATCCTGAACGACCAACTGGTAAGCGGAGAGCAGGAGGATCTTACGCAGCCAACCTGAAGGTTTTTTACGAGATGCCAATGAATCCAACATCCAATCGAGACGCCCCTTCCAACGCAGGGTGCCCGAGCAAACCTCATAAAGCCAGGCTACCGCCTCGGGATCCAGATCAGCGGCCTCGGCCACTAAAACCTCGTCCAAGGACTGAAAATCACTCAAAACACGGGTCAAAGTCCGAACTGCTAACGCACGGGGATACTTCATTGCCACAACCAATACAATCCGGGCTCAAGCGCCAGGGACCGGGACTCTCCATGAGTCCTTCCGTCCAAGGCACTCTCTACCCAATGAAAAATTCTCGAAATCCCGTCCCTGGGCGAAGCACTCGCCTCAAAGGATTCCTCGTCCCAACTTGGTTCATCAAAAATCAAATCTAACACGGACCGCCTTCTCTTCTCGGGGTAAATCACATGAGGGGTCCCCTTGATTTTGGCCAGACGCCCAGCCTCCTCAATTGCGTCCTGCAGCGTTCCGAGTTCGTCCACCAAGGCAAGATCCTTGGCCTGCTGACCCGAGAAAATGCGTCCATCTGCCACCGCCGTCACCCGGTCCATCGGGAGATTCCGACCCTCGGCCACTGCCGCCTTAAACTGTTGGAGAACGTCATCGATCATCGTCTGCAAAATCGCTCTCTCATCGGGGGACATTTCTCGATACTCTGCACCGGCGTCTTTGTATTTGCCGGTCTTGATCGCATAGCGTTGAATCTTTGCCCACTCATAGAGTTTTTGTAAATTAGCAAACGGCATAATCACACCGATCGAACCGGTAAGGGTCCCCGGATTTGCGAACACTTTTTTCGCTCCACAAGCAATATAAAAGGCACCACTAGCCGCAACCGAGGCCATTGAAACGACGAGCGGTTTTCTATATTTTTTCACTGCTTCATAGATTTCTTGAGAAGGTGCAACCGAACCCCCTGGCGAATTCAATCTCAGCACGATTGCCTTGACTCCATCGTCCTCCTCAAAATGCCGAAGTCGAGCGAGTGTCTTTTTAGAATCCGTAATCACACCCGAAACTTCAACCACTCCCACCCCTGCAGCTGGTCCTGT
>CAINWE010000080.1 GCA_903854365.1 Oligoflexia bacterium | reverse complement strand
GGATATTCCGGGTTTGAAATCACGTAATTGACGTCTTTCTTGGCTTGCCGCGCAAGGAGGGTTCATCAATTCTTGGCATGGCAATTGTTGAGCCCTGGTGGGATGTTTATTTTGCTGAGTGGCAGCAGAACTTGGGATTCCACGCGGCGCTCTTTGATTGGGGGCTGCAGGTGATCGTCTTCCAGGGGGCTTTGGCCCGCACCTGGTCAACGCGCGAAGTCCAGGATGCAGATTGAGCTTCTATGAAACGGTCGCGAAGTGAAAAGTGAAAAAATCCACCGTGGGACTCAGTCAATTACATTGCGATTTGAGTGTTAACTTGCCTTAACATTGCCGACTCAGCCTCTTGGAGTTTCGTGTGCAGAGAATCTGCGGCCTCATTCGTCTTCCGCGAAACGTCACCGTCCGATACTTCAAACTGATTCTCACCGGCGATCCCATAGCAGCTGGACAGGAGGTCTTTGACCGGCTCGCTCAGCACCGCTCCGTGCGCCCTAAGGTACGCACCGATGAGCCGTTCAATCTTCCCAAAATTAAGGGCGATCTCGTCGCATGCATCGTGCCAGTCCATTGTGGGATGGGAGTAGGTCGGAGATATGTCGCGGATGAGTGCTACCAAGGCGGAAGCGGCATCGAACTCCTTTGCAAAAATGAGCTCCGACTTCTTCAGGCGAGTCTTATGACTCTCTGTCTCTAGCAGGAGTTGCTTCTTAAAGGCCTCAAGGTCCTCGGCGTACTTCGCCTTCTCTTTGGAGAGGATTCGCTCTGCCCAAATGTGGCCAAGCCATGATGAAAAGGCAAACAATATTCCTGCCGCACTGCCGAGGGAGATCATCACCGCGCCAGCAATTTCTAGTACATCTGAAAGAGTCATGTATATCCTGAACAGTAACGCGGCTGGGAGCGGTGCGTGATTTGGAGTTGGATGGGCGAAGTCACCTAACGTATGAAGTCAACGGTCTCCACGGCCTACCAGAACGATGTGTCACGTTCTAATTGGAATAGACACCTTAGGCTCGATAGCCTTCAACACACTATGTGAACTTAATATGTCGTCGTAAAGATTGGTATGTTTCGGCGCGATGACTGTGATTACCAGCGCGTAACGAACTAATTCCGCTCCTGCATTGGGAGTTGCTCCACCGTCCCTGGCGTTGTAATGGATATCAAAAGTCGAACCCTCGAGGCTGCTACCCCGAAAAGTATGGCGCGCATCCAGCACCGTCTCCCATTTGCCCAAGTCGTCACGCTGCTCCTGTTCAGTACGAAATTCAGTTGTGGAGAAAAAGGACTTTGGTGCAGGTTCCTTCCCGGGTTTTTTTCTCCCTGCATGGGGGCGGAACGTAACGCTGAGTCCAGCTTTGGTGTAAGCCCCCGTATCTTGCACGTCGACTGGGCTGGCGTAACAGAACGTGGCATGTAACTGAACATTTCCCTGAAGTTGAACTGGCGGCAGTGGCACTGGTGCCCGAAGGAATTTCCCAGGGCGAAGGACGCCTTGGTAAATAATACGGGCGACTCCATCACCGCACATGATGATGTCATTTAGGTCCTGCGGCACTCGACCCCATCCAATGTCTAACGGGTCCGCTGACGCTTCCAGCTCTGGCGACTCCGCGGCGTGAACTATCAGAGCTTTGACCGTAAGTGGAACAACCGCCTCGCCCAGCACAGCTCGAATACCAACTGCTGTACGTAATACATAAGGTGCTGCAAAACTTGTTCCCATGGTTGCGGACAACTCCGGGCGTGCACCTGGAACAGCCACATGAAAATACTCTTTGGGAGATCCACCAAAGGCCATAACATCCGGCTTTCTTCGCCCGGGGTTACGACCAGGCCCTCTTGCACTGTAAGAGGCCCGAGACCAATTTTTATCTGTACGATTGGAAGCGCCTACTGCCAATGCGTTGACACAATCTGCAGGCACCTGAACCCTATTGAACCCTAGTGCTTGATCCCGCTCTCCATTATTACCAACGGCTACCGTCAGCAATGTT
>CAINWE010000079.1 GCA_903854365.1 Oligoflexia bacterium | reverse complement strand
GACTTCTTAGTCTTGATTCCACCCCTCATGAGCGGGAGGTCAGAGACTAAGAGAAGTGCTCCAATCGGCACCTTGCTTGCGAATCCTGCAACGAAAAGAGTGGCAGATTCCATCTCAATAGCCAAGGAGCGTTCTTCATAAAGTTGGGCTTTAAATTTTTGGTCGAATTCCCAGAAGCGATAGTCGGTCGTATGAACGACCCCGGTGCGGTAGTCCATGCCCTTCTCAATAATGATTTGGGATACGAATTTTTGAATCTTAAACGTTGGTAAAGCGGGGACTTGGGTGGGCATAAAGTGCCTCGATGCCCCTTCGTCTCGAATAGCTGCTGTAGGTAAAATGAAGTCTCCAATTTTTAGAGATCGATGCAAGCCCCCGCACATGCCTAGGAGGAGAACCGCTTTAGGGTTGATGGTCGACAAGAGCTCAATAATGAGCGCTGCGGTCGGTGAGCCGATAGAAAAATCTACGATGGATACTCCGGCAGAAGAGCTGTGAACGACTCCCATAGCCGAGCCCTGCGTGCGCGAATCGCCGCAAAGGGTATGAAACCGTTCTAAATAATAGTCAAAATTGGTTAAAATGATTTGTTTACCAAATTGCTCGGGAGGACTTCCCGTATACCGCTCCAGCATGTCCCGAGCAATTTTCTGCTTCGCAGGATTGCTGTAGATGCGGTTATTGTTCGAAATAATAAAAGGATTTTTGGGTAATCCTTGCCCAGTTTTTGAGTTCGTCTTTTTGGTTTGCACAGTCCATAGCTTACATTTTGCATGGTTCGGAGACAAGGCCAGAATACAAGAGAATTTACAGTTTTGGATCGAAAATCCGAAGGCTCAACCTTTCAAAAAAACTGAGTCGCTTTCAAATCCAGACTTGACCCAAGCTGCAAGATTAAGGAGACTCTTAAGATATGAAAAAGTTTAGAGCTCTTAAGATTGGAGCTCTCCTGGTTGTTTGTTTTTTCTTCATTTTGGCTTTCTCACTTGTTGTTAGACCGTTCAATTCTCGCTCTGGACAGGCCAATGCGAGTGTTGATGCGTCCGTGATTACGAAGGATCGTCTGGCGGATGCAATGGGGCCTTTTACGAAAACCTACGAATTCCCGGATGAGCTGGAGATGGACTTGGGTAAGGCCCAGCGTGCGCGGCTGAAGGTCCAGTACACTTTTGATGCAAAACTTCAGAAGACCATGGAGGCTTTGTTTAAATCTTATAGCCCTGATTACGGGGCGTTCGTCGCCTTGGATGCAGAAAGCGGTAAAGTACTCTCCTTGATCAGTTACTCAAGAGAAAAAGCTCCTTCGGATCATTTGGCTTTGAGGGCTTCCTTTCCCTCGGCTTCCGTTTTCAAGGTGGTTACGGCTACGGCAGCGATTGAAAGTCGAAAAATTGCTCCTGAAACCGTGATTCCCTTCAATGGTCGAAATCATACCCTCTACAAGGGGCAGATTCTCAAGTCGGGGATTACTCGGTGGACCCATTTTATTACTTTCAAAGATGCGTTTGCGCATTCGATTAATACTGTGTTCGGTAAGGTGGGAGCCTTTACTGTGGGCTCTTCCGGACTCCGGACTTACGCCGATCGTTTTGGATTTAACCGGAAGATTGCAGCCGATTTGCCTGTTCAAGAGGGGCGGGCTCCTATTCCTGATGATACATGGGGATTGGCTGAAACCGCTTCTGGTTATACCGTTGAGAATACGATGAGTCCGCTGCAAGGGGCACTCATGGCAGCAGCTGTCGCGAATAATGGTGTGATGATGGAGCCGTTTGTGGTGCAGAGCTTATCGAAGGCAGACGGGTCCTCGGTGTACTTGGGTGCACCGAAAGTCGCAGGGGTGACAATGGACTCCTCGACGGCCCATCAAGTGAGAAAACTCATGAAAGAGACCGTATTACACGGTACTTCGAAGGGTTCGTTTCGCGGTTTTTTTAAGAGCAGTCTTGCGTTGTTGGATGTTGGCGGCAAAACCGGGTCATTGACCGGATATTCACCTAAGGGAAAATATGATTGGTTCGTCGGCTACGCAGGGTCGCCCAATCAGAAGATTGCAGTGGCAGCCTTGACGATCCATGAAAAACAATGGCGGGTGAAGTCTTCTTACCTGGCACGGCGGGCTATCGAGAGTTTCTATAAAGAGGCGTTTGAGCAGAAGAACGTCGCGAATCGATGAAGTCCGTCGAGGTTAAGCATGTTCCTATTTTGAAAGATGATATTGTCCAGGCTTTAGTGGAGCCGTTTGCTCGAGTTTCTTCTGATTCCCCAGCCTGTTGGTTAGTGGACTGCACTTTTGGCGGCGGGGGGCATACGGATGCATTTTTACAGGCGTTTGATAGTTCTCCGGCTTTAAGACGACACCGGATTTTGGCTCTTGATCAAGATGCAGAGGCGGTTGCTCGCGGAAGAAGCAGGTTTCATTCAGCGATTGAATTGGGACGGTTAGAGATTCTTCAGGGAAATTTTGGTGATGCGGCACAGTTGGTCGAGCAACGTTCTGTACTGGGGCTTTTGGCAGATTTAGGGTTTTCAAGCGACCAGCTGGAAGATCCAGATCGGGGATTGAGTTTTCATCGAGATGGCCCCTTGGATATGCGCCTCAATCCAGATCAGGGGAGAAGCTGTTTGGAATTGCTCCAGCAGATCTCTGAGTTCGATTTGGAAAGGATCCTTCGGGAGTTGGGGGAGGAGCGTTTCTCCAAGAGAATTGCAGCCTTCCTGATGGAAAGTCGTCGCAGGGGCGAGCTTCCCACTACGACCAAGGCCTTGGTGGATTTGATTGTTCGAGCAACGCCGAAGCATGCGCGGCACGGCAAGATCCACGTTGCGACTCGTACGTTCCAGGCTTTAAGAATTGCTGTTAATCGGGAGCTAGAAGTTTTGGATCAGTTACTTCAGGATGTCTTGCCTAAGGTGTTACCGAGCGGGCGAATTGCGGTTATTAGTTTCCATTCGTTGGAAGATCGTCGCGTCAAGAATCAGTTTAAGAATAAAGAGTTATTTCATCCCCTTACAAAAAAGCCCATCGAAGCGGGTTTAGCAGAGTTAGAGGTGAATCCTCGGGCCAGGAGCGCGAAACTGCGGATCGCGGAGAGGCTACCGAAATGAAAAGATGGCTGCCCTGGTGGGCGATTCCTGTCCTAATCATTTTTTCAATTGGAACGGTATGGTTGAGGCTCAAAATTGTTCGAATCACCTACGCGATTCATGAAGCGGATCAAGGATTGATTCGAGTCAGGAGAGAAAAAGAGCAACTGCTTTTGAAGGTTGCTGCGCTCCGCTCTCCCAGGAGACTCGAGAGCTTGGCTCATCAGCAATTTGGGTTGTCGCAGCCCCGGTCTGGTCAGGTGGTTTATTTACAAAAGCCGAATACGGTAAAGAATTGACTCTATGTTGAAGACTCGTTTCACAGCATTGATGCTCACGTGTATTGCCTTGGCGAGTTGTATTTTGATGAGAGCGGCCTATATTCAGCTTCTATCAAATCCTCGACTGGAGGCGATGGCTCGGAGGCAATATCTGAGTCGGTCACTCATTCGCCCTCAACGGGGTGTATTGTTGGATCGGAATGGTGAGCCATTAGTGGTGAATCTTGAAACCAGCAGTTTAGCAGCAAATCCAAATCTACTTTCCAATAAACGGGCTTTGGCTCGAACACTTGCTCGAGCAATGGAGGGCTCGTTTCCAAAGATTTTGAATCGCCTGAGTGAAGATCGGGAATTTGTTTGGATTAAGCGGCATTTGAGCGAAGCTGAACTGAAGCGCCTTAAAAAAGCTCATTTAATGGATGCTGATGGGGATTTGCCCGAAGGTCTGTTTTTGGTGAAAGAAAGTGATCGGATTTATCCTCATGGATCGTTGGCAGCCCATGTTCTCGGTAGTGTGAATGTCGACGTCGAGGGCGTGGAGGGCGTTGAGCTTTGGCTCAATGACAGATTGCGAGGAAAAGTAGCCTCGGTTCAAGCGATTAAGGATGCGTTAGGGCGCCCAACTTTTATCGATGCGGTTGCGGCTAAGACTGTGCAAGATGGCGAGCCAGTGACCTTAACTTTGGATAGCTCCCTCCAGTTTGAGGTAGAGCGGGATTTGAAAGCAGCGGTTCAAAAGGCGAACGCTCAGGGTGGATCCGTGATTGTCATGAATGCGGATTCAGGTGAGATTCTGGCGATGGCTAACGAGCCTAGCTTTAACCCAAACGACAAAGGGGCTTCCGCAGACCGTAGAAGAAATCGCGGAGTAACAGATGGTTATGAGCCGGGGTCAACACTCAAGGCAATGCTGGTCGCTAGCGCCATTTCTCACGGCTGGAAAATGAGCGATCAGGTTTGGGGAGAGCGAGGTTCTTTTATCGTTCAGAAACACAAAATTTCTGAGGCTGAAGCGAAGGAGAAATTTGAGTGGGTTAGTTTGAAAAAAATGCTGCAGGTCTCGAGTAACGTGGCTGCTGCTAAAGTGGCCCTTAAGTTGGGAGCAGATAATTATCTTCGAACCCTGCAGCTTTTTGGTTTTGGGAATAAAACCGGTTTAGGCTTTCCTGGGGAAATTTTGGGTCGGATTCCGAAACGGAAGGATTGGCAACCTCTGACTCTCGCGAATATCGGATTTGGCCAAGGAATTTTAGTCACACCCATTCAAATGGTTCGCGCGTATGCCGCGATACTCAACGGAGGGCTTTTAGTTCAACCTTCTCTGCTGAAGTCGCCTACTCTGGGGGCTATCGCTGAGCCGCCCGTTCGCATTTTTCCACAGCGGGTGAGTCATGAGTTGATCAGCGGCTTAGAAACAGTGACTCAGGAGGGCGGCACTGGCGTCAAGGCAGCGTTACCGGGTTTTCGAGTTGCCGGAAAGACTGGAACTGCTCAAATGGTGGATCCGGAGACGGGCAGGTATTCACGTGAAAAATACATCGCCTCCTTTATTGGATTTCCAGTCGGGGTTGAGCCGAGAGTGGTTATTTTTACCTCGATTGTTGAACCGCGAGGGGTTTATTATGCTTCTGAGACAGCTGCGCCACTTTTTAAGGAGGTATTAAGCGCTGTAGCGAATCGCTGCAGTTTGCCGGGAACTTTGCCTGTGGATCCACTGCTTGCAGGGGGTGAAATGGGTTCAGATGCCCTGGTGATGCGGCAAGCGGCTCCTGAAAAGCCAGCGCAGACTGCTTCCATGGGTGTGTTGTCTGATGGGGGTGCGTCTTCGGCAGTTGTTGGAGCGGACACGATTCCTTCGTTTCTCGGGCTGACTCCTCGAGAGACCTTCAAGAAATTGAAAGGTAGAAGGGTGAAGTGGGAAGTCGTTGGTACTGGAGTTGTTAAAACTCAGTTCCCTTTGCCGGGCAGTCCGCTGTTAGATGGAGGACTGATTCGATTGGTCCTTGCTGAGCCTTAATTGAGTAGGGTCTGATTGTCTGATAGGAAGTAGTCCATGAGTTCACAAAGGCTGAAAATAAGTGATTTGGGATTAGTGGGCGGTGTGACTGGGGTGACATCCGATACGCGCACGATTGAGCCTGGAATGGTATTTGTTGCAGTGCGTGGTGTCAGCCAGGATGGGCATCTTTTTTTGGGCGAGGCAGAACGACTAGATCG
>CAINWE010000078.1 GCA_903854365.1 Oligoflexia bacterium | reverse complement strand
TAGGAGATGCGATGAAATCTTTCGGTTTTCGTGCTTTCTCTATGACGATTCTGACATCAGAAAAAGTTGTCCAATTCAAGGAGTTCCGTAACTTCTACCATTTGATTGGAGAGTTGGGTAAAAATGTGAACCAGTTCGGGTCTCGGTATGAGCTCAGGTGCGTTTCACGTTCGGAAGTAACAGAGTACATGCTGATCGATTATTTCAGATTCGTGGGTGGTTCCTCCGTCTCACTGCGGTTGTCGCGGCCTGATTCGCCCGAGGGAATCGTTTTGAGATTGAAGAGCTGAGAGTGGATAAAAATGGATTCGAAACTTTGATGGGTTTCTTGCAGAAAAAGGGAGGAGGTTCCTTCCTGCTCTCGAATGCCTAAGTTTCCATGCCTTCAATGTTGATGCCTTCGACTTCAATCGAGCTCATGTAAATAATATTCAATAAAGTAGACATTTGGTGTTCTATTCGCTAATTCATATAGAACTATAGAAAAAAATTATTTGAGTCGAATCGGATTTTTTATGTGTATTGGGCTTTTTTTCATTTTCGACACTCATGGGCGGGTAATGAATTTGCGACCCGGTTGGTGCCCAGGCTGCCAGAGCTTCAAAAAGCCTTTGAAGGGCGAATGGCTCCGATTGAGTCTTCACTTAAGAAGTTGCTAGAAGTGATTCAAGTGTTGAACGAGGATTTTTCTCCGTTCCATTCGCTGATGGGGGGGGCTTACTTTTTGGGCTGAGGGACTCAATGCCTTCAGGGCCTATGAACTTCAAGCCCAAGCAGAAGAGCTGAGGCTGAATGCTTTTCAGTGGCCTGGTTGGGATGTTTTGTCCGAGCAGGGGCGGGATTCCTATTTAAAGTATTCTTATTCGATCCATAATTATGAAGTTATTAATAAAAAAAGTAAATATAGTCCGCTGATTGAGGTAGTTAAAGGTACAGGTTATTGGGTTAAAATTCTGTCGAAACAGGGTGCCGATATACTAGCGTTTGATAATTATTCTTGGACGACTCTGGGAGAGGCCTATAAAAATTCTCGAAGCTGGTTCGACGTCAAGCAGGCTGATGAGTCTATTATCACCACTTATTCAGACCGTGCTTTGCTTCTTTGCTGGCCTCCTCGGGGGTTCTATTTTTCTTCTAACGCGCTCAAAAACTATCAGGGTAAGACAGTGATTTATGTCGGAGAGACACCTGATCAACCCGGTCTTAAGTTTTTTGATACGATTGAACGACAGCCTGCCAAAGCTAATCGGACTTTCTTTGAACTCTTGAGGAGCAAGTTTCATCGGATCAAGACGGTTTCGATTCCGAACTGGCCTTGGCTATCAGAATCAAGTTTTTGTCTACGAGCGAAACGAATAGGTTGAATCGACTGAGTACCGGATGAGGTCCAACACCTCCGGTCGATTTTGCTTTTGATGGCCATCGGGCTCTCCATAAAACAGAGGGGCATGAGGAATCGCGTTACAGTCAGTTAAATAGACTTAATTTTAACCAAAGGATTCACCCAGGCATGAAAACTAGTTTGTGACTCATTTGGATGAGATCCAAGTCCTGGATACATTGGTAGTAAGGGGACGAAGTCCCCTTCTGTTGGAATGCCTTTCAGTCTATCTGGTCTTCCAGGTTATTACTGAATTGTAGGGGAAACTAAACTGTCAG
>CAINWE010000077.1 GCA_903854365.1 Oligoflexia bacterium | reverse complement strand
GTTGAGTCGAGCAAGCTGTGCGCGATGCTGTGCGCTGCTGTAAGTAAGTTTGTGGGGAGGAGTCGCACTGGGACTGACTAAGATCTCTCGGACCCCCGGATTTTGGAGTAGTCCTCGAGCTGCTTCTCGATGGCCCAGGTGAGGCGGGTCCATGCGGCCTCCGAAGAGAGCCGTGACCTCACTCCAATGGGGTCGCAGCATTAAGATCGAATCCTCTCATCACTGGGGAGGAGGATTTTTTCAGAAGAGTTGGGTTGAGCGGCCTTTTGAGCCTTAATCTCGTGTAGGAGGGTAAAGATGAGCTCCTGCACCCCGTAGCCGCTGACGGCCGATATGACAAAGGGTTCGCCCGGAAATGGATGGACGCCGCGAATTGCGTTAATTCTCTGCCGAAGTTCTGTTCTGGCTCGCTCCACGAGTGCCGGGACAGACTCCAAACGGTCGAGCTTATTGAGCACGACGATCTCCGGGACATGGAGTAGTTTTTCTGCAAAAAGGCCGAGCTCCGTGCGGATGGCCTGATAGCGATGGATGAAATTGTCGATCACGCCGGTGAGGGCATCGTCACCAGGTCGGGTGGCATCTTCCAGGAGTTGGGTACCGTCTAAAAGGTGAATAAAGAGCCGTGTTCTTTCAATATGCTTTAAAAACTTGTGGCCAAGGCCGATCCCTCGATGCGCGCCTTCCACGAGTCCAGGGATGTCTGCCACAACGAAGGTCTCGTATTCGCCTGCTTGAACGACGCCGAGATTCGGGGTGAGTGTGGTAAACGGGTAGTCAGCGATTTTTGGCCGAGCGGCGCTCATTCGTGAAATGAGAGTGGATTTCCCAGCATTGGGAAAGCCGATGATGCCCACGTCTGCTAAGAGCTTAAGTTCGAGGGTAATTTCTCGAGATTCGCCCTCTTCTCCGGGTTGAGCGAATTTAGGGGCTTGGTGAGTCGAGGTCGTAAAGTGACTGTTGCCCTTGCCTCCGCGACCGCCTTTGCACGCAACCCAGGTTTGGTTGTGTTCGGTAAAATCGATGAGGACTTCTTGAGTGAGGCTGTCCTTGATGACCGTGCCCACGGGTACTCGGATGACGATGTTTTCTCCGTCGCGTCCGGATTTATTCGCTCCAGAGCCATGCATGCCCCGCGGAGCTTGATAAATTCGCTTAAATCGAAAATCTTGAAGAGTGCTGACTTGTTCGGCGCTCTCGATAATGATGTCGCCACCAGCCCCGCCGTCGCCTCCGTCAGGACCTCCTCGAGGGATAAAGGTCTCGCGGCGAAAACTCACGCAACCTGGGCCACCGTGTCCGGCAGAAATTTTAATTTTTGCTTCGTCAATAAAACGCATAGGAACGCTTTCCTGGGTAATTTACAGCCCTTTAACCCTATGTTCTGGGGCTAAATCAAGTCTAGGATCGCGCTCCAATGAAACGAGAGAGTCGAGAAGAATGGACTCGGACGACCAGACTGCCGCTTAGGCTGCTGGATAAACGGAGACTTGCTTACGATGTCTGTCGTATTGTTCGAAAGTGACTACACCTTCGATCAAAGCGTAGAGGGTGAAGTCACGCCCTAAACCTACATTACGACCAGGATGAAATTTGGTGCCTACTTGGCGAACTAAGATCTCACCGGTGTTGACTAACTGTCCACCGTAACGCTTAACGCCGCGCATTTTTGGATTGCTATCGCGACCGTTCTTAGAACTACCACCCGCTTTTTTATGTGCCATGGCTTAAAATCCTCTCAAAATCTTCATCAAAAAAACGCATTTCACTCGGGAAATGTACGTGCTGTTTTAGGCTGGATTGAGTCTATTGGCAAGGAGATAAAATTTTCCCTTGCGTCCCCATTCCAGGCTGGCTTCGCGATCAATTAGGCAGCAGGTGCCTTTTTGCGCGATACGCGAACCGGCTGAGTCGATGCAGGCCCTTTTGGCTTCAAGTGTGACTGGAATTTAGCCAATTTCAAGGCCTTTTCTTCAGCGGTCAATGAAGCGTGATCTCCCGATCCGTTGTTCACTTGAGTCACTAATACTTGGGTGTAGAACTGGCGATGTCCTTGGGTGCGGCGGTACTGTTTACGGCGCTTCATTTTGATGATCAAAATTTTCTCGCCACGGCCTTGGCCGACGATCTCCCCAGTAACCTGGGCGCCTTGAACATACGGTTTGCCCAGAGTAATCTGAGAGCTTTCTGCTCCTTGCTTGCTCAAGAACAGGACTTGGTCGAAGGTCATGGGAGAGCCCACTTCGCCTTCCTGCTTCTCAATCTGCAAGACGTCGCCGGGTTGAACACGATACTGCTTTCCACCTGATTGAATGACTGCGTACATAGAGGGTGGAAGCTGCCCTAAAGATGCTTCGCTGTCAAGTGGTTTTCGGTTAGACTTCTAAGGATTGAACACTTCAAAATTACAGATTGAGGCATTTCAATAGAAATCGATGAGATCCTAAAGCTTCTCTGGGGTTTCTGCAGCTGATTGAACACACCCACTCGGTCTAGTTGCGCAGGCAGAAGGTCTCGCCGAATCGCCGGATGAACTGCCGTAATCCGGCGGCTTCGCCAAGTAACGGAGTGCGGCTTCTTTTTTGAGATTTGCGTTTCTGCCACCGTCAGTGGTTGTGAGATTGTGGACTTGGGTTGCTCGAGTCATCATTGACTCGTTGGCCCCCCAAAAGTTGTTTCCTGTCATGTGTGAAATTTCATGTTCTCGTGCCTGAATCCGAGTATCTGCGGCGATTCTCCATTCAGCCATCTGAGCGGCGCTAGGTTGTGCAGGGGTAGAGCGAAAAATGCCCAAGTAAAAGAGATGAGGTTCGAGAATTTAGGGTGCTGATGAGCCTCGTTGCGGGCGCCTTATGCGCCCGTCGGTCTCGTTGATTCCATTTGGCTGCGATTAAAGGCGCTCGGGAATAGGTCCTTAAATTCTATGGCTAAATAGTCTCCGTTGAGATTGGTCATGTAGACACGTGTGTTTTGAGCGAATTCAGCAATGACTTGCCGACACATCCCGCAGGGGGGCCAAGGCGGGGTTGCGTCGGTGATGACCAAAACTTCTGAGATCGAGCATTGGCCACCGACTTCGCTGATAGCCTTTTGAATGGCGACTCGTTCAGCGCATACGGTGGCTCCATACGAGGCGTTTTCGACATTGCACCCCCCAAAGGTG
>CAINWE010000076.1 GCA_903854365.1 Oligoflexia bacterium | reverse complement strand
GCTTCAAGAAACCCGCCTTCGGTTTGAACCCCCCAATCAATTTCGAGTGCGGATTAATTAACGTATATCCTGAAGAATAGATAAAAGGATCTATTTTATTGGAATCTAAAATTCTTAATCCTTCCATCATTTTATTCGCCGACCAAATATCGTCTTGGTCTGCAAATGCGATTGCACTATACATATCCAAATCTTCAATTGATTTGAGCATAAACCAATAGCTTTTCGCAATTCCTAAATTTTTTCCATAGGTAAGCTTTAAATTTTCATAAGATTCGTATTTAAGCAGAAATTGTATAAATTCTTCACTGGAACCGTCATCTCTTATACGGAGATGAATTTCCAAATCCTCTTGTCTTAAAATCGATTGTATTTGCTCTTCAAAATATTCAATCCCATTAAAAGTGGAGAGCAAAACCAAAACTTTCCTCTTCATGACAGTTTATTGAAAGCTGCCATTACTCTTTTTTCAAATTCAGCTACGTTGAATTTATTCGATAAGAGCTTTAACTTGTCTATTAAATCGTTGTTGTTTTGTTTGCTGAGGTGGAGAGTTTTTTCAACTAAGTCTTTCAAATTTTCAAAGATTAGTTCTGGGAAATCTGCTAATACTTCTGCTGGGCCTCCTACTTTGTAGACTAATGGAATCATACCCCTCGACATTGCCTCAATCGGAGCAATACCGAAGTGCTCAAAGTTTTGAGGTTTAGATTGTGGTTGATTCAATCCTGCACCATGCCAATAGTATTTACTAGAGTCTAATACGATTTGCACTTCAGCCGCGGATGCATTTTGCCTAATAGCCACGGATTTGTTCCGAGCTAGTTTTTTAACTTTTTCGAAATAATCGCGTTGATTTTCAGCAAGACCACCTAACAAAATTAGATGAAATTTGGGATTGGCTTTTGATAGAAACCTGAGACCTTTGACTAATTCAAGTTGATTTTTAGAATGATTGCGCTTCGGTGACATAAATCTGCCCAAACTCACAATTGCAAATTCGTCTCTCGAAGTTTGTTTTGTTGATTGCACTTCGACGGGCGGATAAATAACTTGCGATTCTATTTTCCATAGATTCGAGATCCACTTTTTTGTAAATTCTGAATTCGCCCATACTTGCAAATAAGAGTGATGCGCTAGAGGATTGTATAGATATCTTGTGGACAACACTCTCCATCCAGTAATTCGTTTGATACCAATTATTCTGCCCGAAAATTTAATCGAGTTACCTTGACTTAGCACTAAATTCTCTGGGCCCTGAAAAATCTCCTTCTCGCCGGACAAAATATTTCGTAAGCCATTTTCTCCCCGTATTACAAAATTCCCCTCATGTCCATGTATTTCAATACTGCGATCTGTTGGGATATGTATAAATAATGCATCATTGAACCAAAGTTGGGAATCTATTTGTGGGTTTTGAATTAAACCAAATAAATTTACGGCAATCGTGCGTTTGAAAAGTCTTCGATTAATTAGGCAAGAAAATTTTGCCCGTCTACTCAATGTAGGAAAGTGGCATATATAAACACTGTTTGGAATTGGAGAGAACATTCCTGATCCAAACGAACCATTTACGAAAATATCATGTCGGCGAGCATGTATAGCAACATCAGATTCTTGTGAGGTTTCAAAGAATAGATAATGAAAGGGATCCATTCCAAATG
>CAINWE010000075.1 GCA_903854365.1 Oligoflexia bacterium | reverse complement strand
TATCGCGAGTCAGAATAATCCCTCAGGAGCGGGTGATCCTGACCGGGTCTTGAACGGCTTTGGGTAGCGCAGGTCAATCTTGACTCAGGGTATCTCAGGAAAATTGCCATTTTATTACTTGATTAATTTAATCAGTCATCCGATGATTAAATGAACTTAGTAAAAAAATGGCCGGTGGGTAATCTGAGCTGATTAGTCAAACGACTCCGCCGGCTGGCTGACGAGGTTGTTTACTCTCTTCGGAGCAGAATAAGGACACTTCAATGCGGGTGAAGAAAAATTCAATGGACGCGAATCCGATGGGTCCTGGTTACAGAATGGGGGTAATAGCCCTTTTCGCTGTGGTGGGGTGCTCCGGTGCGGCCGATCAATTGCCATCTACGGGGGGAGGGGGAGATGTGTCGTTGTTGACCCCGTGTTATCGCTATTCTAGTGGTACGTCCTTTAAGCAGCCTTTGAATGAGTTTAGTTCGAATGGATCCTTGAGTTTGCACTTGGATTTTCAAAGTAGGGTGGATAGCAACGGCAACTCGTTGTATTGCTACAGAGCTGACAGTGGGCACCAATCTCCGACGCTGAGGGTGGCGCCTGGAGAGCGTTTGTCCGTGCTTTTTTCTAATAGTTTATCCTCGAGTGGTGGCGCTACGCCAATGTCGATGGAAAGTCTTGGTCACAACCATGCGAGTATGGCTCATGCAAGCATGGCGCGGACTGCGGCATCCCTGGGCTCTACCGGCTGCGGTATGATCGATATGACTAGTTTGTCGGCAAATATACACTTTCACGGCTCTCATGCTCCGCCGTCGTGTCATCAAGATGATGCATTAACTACGATCGTAAATCCTGGGGAGTCTTTTCAGTATAATTTGGCCGTTCCCACCTCACAGCCTCCTGGACTTTATTGGTACCATCCCCACAGTCACGGCATAGCAGAAAACCTACTGCTTGGAGGTTCATCCGGAGCGATCGTGGTGAATGGCATTGAAAATATTCAACCTGCAGTGGCTGGACTACCCGAGCAAATTATGGTTTTTCGGGATAGTCGGATTCCTCAGTCGGTCATCGATGCTGCAAAACTGAATCCTGCCAGTCCAGCTTTGCCCGCTAAAGACTTATCGCTAAATTACATTCCGATTACTTATCCTCAGTATAATCCTGTTGTCATGCCTATGAAGCCGCGTCAAATGCAGTTTTGGCGGGTTCTAAATGCCTCAGCGGATACGATTCTTAATCTACAACTTCAGTATGACGGTGTGCCGCAAACGATTCAGATCGTTGCTTTAGATGGTGTGCCTGTAGGCTCTAAGGAGGCGACACAACGCGGATCCATGATTGCTGAAAGTCAGGTTCAAATGGGTCCGGGTCAGAGAGCTGAATTTATTGTGGTTGGTCCTTCGGCGACCGTAAAGAACGCCACTCTTTATACCATGCGGGTAGATACGGGTCCTGCCGGTGATGCTGATGTGACAAGGCCTTTAGTAAGAATCGTAGCGGACCCGAATGCGCCGGATCCGGAAGTGAGAATTCCGCAACCGACCGCACCCGTGACTCCTGTGAATCCGGCAGATTTAGCCCAAATGTCGCCTCAGGCCACGCGTTGGCTCTATTTTTCTGAGCAGCCCACTACGCCTGGCGATCCGAAGAGCAGTACGTCTTTTTTTGTTACTGTACTCGGGCAAACTCCTAAACTCGATAGTTTTTATAATGGTCCATCTATAGTTACCAATCAAGGTGCCTTGGAAGACTGGGTGGTTCAGAATCGAAGTACAGAAACTCACGTATTTCATATTCATCAAATTCATTTTCTCGTGATGGCGAGGAACGGGGTGTCGGTCTCCGCGGACGAGCAGCAGTACCGCGATGTAGTCGAAATTCCTTATTGGTCTGGGAAAGTGGGAGATCCTTATCCGTCAGTTCAATTAAGAATGAATTTTTCTGGGAATATTGTCGGTACTTTCATCTATCATTGCCATATTTTGGAGCATGAGGACAAAGGCATGATGGCTATGATTCAGGTGTTGCCCAGTGGAAGCGCCTCTCTTGATTGGAAAGAGATTGAGAAGCCTTTTTTCATGATGTCGGACTGGAGTCGTCTATTGAGGACTACTCCGCTATGGCCGATTCACTTCTCAGAATCAATAGAATCAATTTAGTAATAGCCTTTTACAGCCAGCCTGACGCAGATAAAAGTGCGACTACGATCCCCATGAGCGATTCTCCCGCGATGATTCCAGAACTCACTGCAACGACGTATTTTTCAGATAGGCTGGGTGAGCGTTTCTCTAGAATGAGCGCAATCAGCGCACCGATGAACATCGAAAGTGAATTAAAAAAGGGAATCACCATCGCGAGGCCTATTCCTGTCGATGACGGAATCCAATGGGCCGCTCTCGGCAATCGCCGCTCTAAAATTGGCAGAATGATGCCGATCATTGCTCCAACGGCTAGACCGAGTTGAGCCGTTGGATGCAGTGAGTGCAGGCCATTGGATAAGAGCTTCGCCACTGCAGCCCACACTTGAGCAGAAGGGGCTGGCCACTGGGTTGTTCCCAAAACAGACGGGTTTGGCACAATCAGGTAAAATGCAGGAACTACTACGAGAACGCCTGCAAAAATGCCGACGAATTGAGCGATAAACTGCTTTCTAGGGTTTGCGCCAAGGAGATAGCCGCTTTTAAGGTCAGTCAGTAAATCTGCCGAAGATCCTGCTGCGCCGGCGGTAACGCTTGCCGTCATTAAGTTGGTAACGAGATTGGTTGGAGCAATGGCACCAAAAAGCAACTGACTGATCTTACCCATCGCTCCAATAGGAGTAATGTCGGATTCGCCCGTTGCGCGGCAGGCAACCAAAGCGAGGAAAAAAGTGGTAATTATGGAAAGAATCCCCATCCAAATGGTTGTTCCGAATGCGAGGTAAAGGACCGCAATGCAACCCATCCCAGACAGTAGGGTCCCTCCCATAAACCAGGAAGTCGGCACTTCGATGGCATTGAGTCGTGAACGCTCGCTCAAAAGGCTTTGATCCTTTCCTTGAAATAAGTGCGGACGACCTGGATTGATGAAGTGGGTCATTTCTCCGAGGGCTCGCCCGATGGTTCGCCATTGAAAGGCAAAGTTGAGCAGACCTGATGTGACCATAATCGCTGCGCCTGTCCAAGTACTCCAGGTGACGATGGTGCGATATCCTAAGTGCGCAAGGTCAATACCGCCCTGCTCGGCTGCCCACGGTGCAATCACGCCGTAGTTGAGAATTCCCCCGAGGAGCATTGACCAAGCAATTTTCCAACCCATAATCGCACCGGCTGCAATCATGATGGCACTCATTTCAAACGAGATGGTCCACTTCATCCACGGTTGTCCGTGGAGCGTGCCCGGAAACTGGAGCATGCTGGGAATTGCGAACGGTTTGCCTGCATCTCTGAACCAAGCGATTCCAGCTCCGATGAGTCCCGAAATTCCGAGTGAGCGAGCTTTGAGGGTTGCTTCTGCTCCGTGCGAGTGGAGGCTCTTCAGGGTTTCTGCTGCTGCGATTCCGCTAGGGAATTTCAGTTGCTCAATATTGATCATTTGGCGTTTCATGGGAATCGCCATAAAAACTCCAAGAGCACCAAGAAAAAAAGTCCAGGCAGCGAGAACCATCCATGGAATAGAATGTCCCGTAATGATTAAGTAGGCTGCGATTGCTGAGGAGAGAGTACCTCCGGTGGAGTATCCAGCCGAGGACGCGGTCGACTGCATGCAGTTATTTTCTAGGAGACTCATGGGTGTTCGGAATGCATTGGGGAATAGGCCGCTCAGAGTTTGATAAATGCCATAGGATAAAATACACGAGGTAATCGCCACTCCTAAGCCCCAACCGGTTTTTAGTCCGACATAGAGATTCGAGAGTGACATAAAACCACCCAGGAATGAGCCCATCAGTAATGCCCGAAGCGTAAGTTGAGGAGCCGAGTCGCCTTGGTAGACTGTATTGAGCCAAATCAGTTCTGGATCCGTGGTGCCCGCTTCTTGTGATGGTCCATTCTCTTTCAGAAACATGAATTTCCCCCTGGTCTCAGAACGTTGGGTCCGCAACGGTAT
>CAINWE010000074.1 GCA_903854365.1 Oligoflexia bacterium | reverse complement strand
CTCCCCGTTCTCCTAAAATCCTTGAAAGCGCCGCCAGTAAGAACACCGAATTAAAAACTGCAGCAAGAGAAGTCCCCAATGCTAAGCCCCAATAACCCAATGACTTAACCATCAACAGATTAAGTACGATTGTCAACGCTACAGAAAACACACTCGAGATGACCGGTATTCGCGTATTCCCGAAAGCATAGCAGGCCGGAACTAAAACCTTCACCGCAGAATAAGCAGTGAGACCCACGGCATACATCGCCAGAGCCCAAGCCGTCGATTGAGCATCCGACGCCTGAAATCTGCCGTACTGAAAAATGAGCTCAATGATCGGAAACCCCAAAAATGCCAAGCCAGCTGAGGCAGGAAGATTGACCGCAAAGACCATCCGAAGACTTCGAGTCAAGGTCTCATTCACCGATGAAAAATCCTTTTTCACCCACTGTTCAGAAATTTTCGGCAAAGTTGCCGAAGCCAGCGAGACTCCAAAAACTCCAATCGGAAACTGCATCAACCTGAATGCATAATTCAGCCACGACACGGCTCCTGGGCCTTGAGATGTCGCCAAGACCGTGTTCACCAACAAGTTCACCTGCGTTGCAGCTAAGCCGATCGTTCCCGGAATCATCATCCACAGTATTTGTTTGAGTCGCTGATCCTGATACCAAGCGGGATCTTGCCCTGAAGCAGAGACCCATCGATAGCCCTTCTTGTAAAGACTCGGCAATTGACAGAACGCTTGAACCGCCCCGCCGACCACCACTCCGAGCGCCATACCTTCGATGGGATGCACTCCCCAAGCATGGCCCCAGATCGTAAATACTCGGGCAAGAATTACCCCAACCACGACTGAAGTCAGATTAAAAAGTGCTGAGGCGAACGCAGGCAAGAAGAAGACGCCGCAGGCATTCAAGATTCCCATAAATGCCGCCGCCAGTGCCACCAAAGGAAAAAACGGAAACATTTCACGAGTCATGCGGGCGGTGAGTTCAAACTTTCCCGGGACGAAATGAAACGCGGAAGCATAGAGTTCAACTAATTGCGGGGCAAAAACCATCCCAATCAAGGAAAGCGCCCCCACAACCCCCGCTAAGACTCGAAACACGAGACCAGCCACCCGCCACGCCCGAGCATCTCCTTCTTCGTACCGGGTGCGAGTGAAAGTGGGCACAAGAGAAGCGCTCATGGCACCCTCAGCAAAGAGATCTCTCAACAGGTTAGGAATCCTAAACGCAACTTGATAGGCGTCGGTCATATTACCCGCGCCAAAAAGGAAGGCAAAAACCTGCTCCCGCACAAGCCCCATCACACGGCTCATCAAAGTTGCTGCACCCATGGCTCCTGCAGCTCGAATTACTCCCACTGAAGCCTGCGCCTGTGAGCCTCCGGGCCTTTTCGTCAGATTATCCCCCATAATCACTGAGAGTGCTTGATCAACCCAAGTTCGTCAAATTGAAAGTCTTCGATAACCATCGATTAATCCCCTCATCCAGCTGGGATCTAAACGGCATCGCCAAAAGACTGAGCTGAGCCTTCAATTCCATTCGAGATTCTAAGCAAAGCAAAGTCGCTGAAAAAACACTCCCGCGAATCCGAACTTCTTTTTTCCCAGGATCTCGGTCCACCTCAAACTTGCCAATCGATGCTTTCGCCAAAAACTTTTCAATATCTTGGGCCACGCTCTCATAGAGCTCTTGGGACGACTTACCTGGAATCTCAACTTGACGTTGATAACTGGGCATAAAATTCTCCGCTCTCAGGAATCTATAATCTCTAATTCTGCAAGGATTTGACCGGTCACTACTTGATCATTAACACCCACTTTCCAGTGAGTCACTCGAATACTAAACGGCAGGCAATGGGGCACTAACTCACCAAAAGATTCCACGGTTAAAACCGGCTCACGTGCCTGAATTAAAGTACCCTCCAAAAACAAGAGTGCCCGAACCTGGCCCGCGACTTGAGAGAGAAGCTTTGACGTTTTCCTCTCGAGACCCTGGGTCGCCGCCCATTGCTCCCGAGAAGGAGCTCGGCGATGAGCAGCCCCGTTTTTTAAAGTAAAAAACCACTGCCCAACCCGAACATTCCACCTGCCCGGAGCCGTCGGGTAAGCGCAAATGCGAAAACTCTCTCGGGGCTCCCCAGAGAACCGAATCATACCCGATACTCCTGGCAACGCATCACGAATCCAAAACTGAGGAGGCTCCGCCCAACTCCACGGAGATTGAGAGCAAGCCTCTTCACTCATCCGTCGATCATTCACCCACCAGTGCAAACCTTCGATCTTAGAAAGTAAACTCGGATGCTCCGATACAGCCTGCACCATAGGACTCGCATAAGTCATCGGAAATTGACACGCAGGGAGAAACTCTTCGTCCACAAATTTAAAGTGAAAAATCCCTTCTCGCACCCAGGGATGACTCATCAACTCAGATAAGAACTTTTCGTTTGTACTGAGCGAACCACCCAACCAAACGTCGTTTAACCCACGCCATCCTAACTGCATCGCCTTCTCAAACTGATCCGCGAAAGCGAACAAATGCGCTACGGTACCGGAATCCTGCGGATCCACCCTGTCTCCGCTCTGATAGTTCTGGAAAAACTCAAGCACCTCGCTCCCCTCGGTCACCACAGCAGGGGCTAAACTTTCAGAGATTACGCCAGGTCGCGGCAATAACAGATGGGAGTCCTCGCTCATGATTTTTAACATCAATCCCTGCCTGCGCTGATCTCGAGGAATGATTTCTTGAGGGACCTCAGGATGAATCGCCTGAAGATCGGCAGCTGCCATCTGCCAAGCGAGCGCATTCGTTCCGGCGATTTCTTCCCACAAATGAAAGCCCGTATTCAATCGAGTCGCCCCCGACTCTAAAAAGACTCGCGAACCATCCACTAAAAATTCAAAATGTCCCAACCCAACGAAATCAAAGCTTTCGATTAGGTGAGCGGTCCACTTTAAAAGCAACGTTTGCGCATGCGGCTCAATCGAATGGGCCGGACAAAATTCAATGAGTTTTCGATGACGACTCTGCAAGGAGACATCCGAGGTCGGGAAAAGCTGGATTCTCCCATTACGAAAGCGAACAAACGGGACCAAAACTTGTCTCGCACCTTCAATATATTTCTCCAGAACAAAGATCACTTCACCGAGACTTCGCCGAAGTTGGTCGCACCAAGTCGACACTTGAGACCGAAGAAACACTTCGTCACGCACCAAAATACTACTTAAGCACCCTCCCCCCCGCACTGCTCGCAAAATAAATGGAAAACGTTGACCGCTTCGCCCTAAAAAATCTTCCAACTCTCGGACTGTGTACATCGGATCAGCCGTCTGAATCAGGTTCGGAATACCGAGCTTTTCAGCCTCCGCTAAAAGGTACAGTTGATTCCCAAAAAGATACTGAGTTCGAGCCGGCGGACTAATGAGTCTCAGATTCAGTCGATTCGCCATAGGAATCAACTCTGGGCGCTCCGCCCAAGCCGAAGTACCGGGATGAATGATCCCGATCGTCGCTGAATCGGCCTCGATCAGCGAGGCAAACCGCAAGAAAACGTCTTTTAAAATTTTTAAACTCTCAGGATCGCCCACCGGTGGAAGCCGAGCAAGGCCTACCTTCGATTGCAGGACCGTTTCGTAACCTAATTGATTGAGCTTTCGACTCAAAACTCCGGCACTAACTGGCTCTCCCAGAATGAGAATTTTACAACGAGACCGCATGGTCGACCTAAACTAGCGCAGCCTGAGAACAAAGGCTACGGTGTTTCAACGGTTATGATACTAAGGTCTCATGAAAGTACCTGAGAGTTTATCCTTAGCTTTTGGCAGCGAATTTGAGCGCCTAATATCTGACTTTATCCATCAAGAAAAACTTCTCCCGGAAGACCAATCCCTGAGCTCAAATCGTTTTTTATCTCGAGCCGTCGTCCCCCACATCCACAAACTCTCTCAACTCTTTAATCGAGAAGAAAAAAATCAGGCTAGCAGTCTTCCCGCCTATTGGAAGGACAGCTCAAATCCTCAAAACCTGAGACTCACGTACTTTCTCTATTTTATGCCTTGTAACTTGTTCAGAATGGCGTCTATCTGGGCCGAACTTTCACGCCTCGGTTTTCGATGGCAACCCAAAACGCTTCACGGAATCGAATTCGGCTCTGGCCCAGCCTCCGGCCTTTGTGGGATCGCTGCCGGAGAAAAATTCGCTAGCGTGAACGCGCCGGCATCCGCCCAGTGGGCCTTAATTGAACAAGATCAAGCGATCCTAGACCTCGGAGCCAAATGGGCACAAACCTATACTCAAAACCTGGGCACTCTCGACTGGGGTCTGAGAACCTTTCACCGCAAGATCGATCTCAAGCGCGGATTTCTTCCAAAAACAGCCCCAGTTTTTAATCTTTGGATTATGAGTTATTACCTCAATGAACTTGAAATCTCACCGCAAGAGTTGGCTCCACTTCTCATCGATGCCTGGAATGACCATCTCGAGCAGGAAGGCTTAGTCATCCTCATGGAGCCTGCCCTTCGCCTACAATCGAGAAAACTCTTAGAGCTTCGAAAGGCTATCCTCGAGGAACAAAAGCGGCGCCAGAAAAATGATCTCACCATTTTGCTCCCCTGCCTGGGCCACCAAAATTGTGGGGCCCTCGAAAGTCCGGATGACTGGTGTCACGAGGAGGTCACCTGGTGGCGTCCGCCCTATATCAAAAAACTCGACAGTCTCGCACAACTCGATCGCAAGTCCCTCCCGTTTAGCTATCTGGTGATCGCAAAAACAAAACGGAGCCGCGAGGAAATCCTGCCTGCTCTCAATCGAGCTCCTGAAAGTCAGCGCCATCGACTCGTCAGCCCGGCTCACTCCGAGGGCCGCGACTTAGAATTTTTTACATGCGGACAAGACGGCAAAAAAAGAGCCCGACTCCGAACCGATCAGCCCATCCAGAGGGGCGACATTTTACTCGGATCAGCACTCCGCGGCGATCGAAATGCATCCAGAGTCGAGGGCTCTCCCACGATCATCGAGTAAGCTCCACTAAGTTTTGGTGAGCTGAGCACGAATGCTCTCGAGGTAGTTTTTTACTTTCTCTTCATGGGCTTCCTTAGCCGCTTTAGAACTCAAATCTGGCGATAAAGATTGGTCGATCTTGACAATTAAATCTGTTGGGATTTCCTCTAAAAAGCGACTCGGATTTCGAGGCACAGGCTTTCCGAAACGAATCCGATTCTTTGTGCGAGTCAAAAAAAGGTGATCGCGTG
>CAINWE010000073.1 GCA_903854365.1 Oligoflexia bacterium | reverse complement strand
GGCGATTCGGCAAGATCTTGCAAGTGATAAGGATTTTGCAAAAGTGATTTACGATCTCGATCTGGATGAGACGGTAGATGATTTTGACGTAGAGTCGGCTGAGAGTGCAGATTCACTGATTGACACGATTAAGCGTGATTTCGAGGACGACTCTGACGCTTTTTAATGGCTAGCTTGGGGTGTCTTCTGACCTAGGTTTGTTGAAAGTAAAACGCCCACCCGCTCTTGCTGAACGAGGTGGGCGTTTTATTTGGATAACCGTTTTACTCGGTAAAAGCTTAGTGAAGAACTTTTTTCAAAGAGGTCATGCGCTTTTTGAAGGCGCCTTCGCTCATTGCGATTTCTGGACTAAGGTCAAAGATACGGCAGAAAGTCAACCAAACGTAAACGGATGGTTTTAACTTTTCATTTTCGATCTTCGAAAGAAGACCTTGGGTGATTTTTAGATTTTCGCAGAGGCTTTGTTGGCTGATCTTCTTTGCTTTTCTCTCAGCATACATCAAGTTACAGATACGACGTGAAACAGCAATTTCGGTTTCTAATTTCATTTCCAGACCTTTCGTTCGAGTTTTTTTGATGCTCCTCATTACAAATGAATCATCTCTGGGGCGCGCAAAAGCCCGCGGGAGAATGATTTCTAGGTACGAGTAGCTATCTTTTGATTTGACTTAGAAGAGAATAAATTGAGTGGGCTCATTAATAATTCCAAAGTATCTAAAAGTCAATAACAAAAGATTAAAAAAGAAATTAAACAAGCAATCATATGATGCAAAAAAATCTTCATAAAATGATTCGCATCATGGTCATGCGTGACGGAATGGGCTTAGAAATCTCCGGGTATCAAGTTTGGCTGAAAACTGTAGGATCACGCTGATTTCAGAGGTGGGTTTTAGGTGAGGTGTCTTTCTTTTAATCAGAATGAAAGGTCTTGAATGTCGAATCTTTTAATAGTACACTTTTATTTGTTGATTGTATTTGTCAACTTTAAGAAAGTGTTAGGTTCTGTGGTGACTGAGTTCTTTCGAGTTCAAAAAGTATTGGGTAAAAGACCGAATTTATTACGGTTTTTTAGACGGTGCTTGGGAGTCGTTTTGTGGGCGTCTTTGAGTATGATGCCTCGGTCTGGTTATTCGATGCAGCCTCAAATCGATCGAGGAGCTGAGCCTCACGTCGACTCTAAAGTGGACCCTAAGGTCGACTCGGTACAACTTCTCGAAGGTAAAAAAGATCATTATCAAAATTTGATTGAAAAATATTCTGGCCAGCTCAAACTTTTGCAAAGTCAGAAACCTGAAAACGATGCAGAATCACTCGATTTACGGCATAAGCAGGCAATAGTCCTCAAGAAGCTGGACGAATCGCAAAAACGACTGACTGCTCTGCAGTCGCGCCTCATCTACCATGGTGTAGCCTTTGATGACGTCACGTACTCTTGGATTCGTTCGGGCTTTTTACAAGAGGCCCTTTGGGCGGCTTCGGACCGAAGAAATGAGGCAGGAGTCACCTTATTACGAGCGGAGCTGGAGGACCTTTTGAGCGGCGGGGCTTATCAACTCCAGGAAGCGGATCTGGGTGGAAAGACTCCAAAAACCCTGCTCGTTTTTGAAAATGGCTTGAAGGCCTTATTCAAACCGACTGGCGGAGAGGTTTACGGAGGGGATGCTCAGTTGGCCTGTGCCTTTTGTGAGGTAGCCGCATACGAATTTGATAAACTTTTTAAATTGAATATAGTTCCTGTTACCGATTCTAGGACAATCCCTTTGTCAGGTGCTCTCGCCTCGAACGCTGCTGCAGCTGGAGGAGTCTCTCAAGCTTCTGGCGGGCCTTCAGGGCGAGATGAGGTGCGCTCGGACTCGCGTTATGGTTCGGTGCAGTACCTCCTCCAGCGTCCACTCAAGAAGGGTTTAGGAGTAGGGACTGAAACATTCCGAAGAATGGTTTTTCTAGACTACGTGTCTGGTAATTCGGATCGACACAGCGGCAATTGGCTCTTTTGGAAAAAACGAAAGCAGGTGATTGCCATCGATCACGGTCTCGCTTTCCGGCGCTATCGATATGCTTGCGAAGAGTTCAAAGATGGGCACTTGTCCGGAATTTATGCATCCAAACTCGATCTGTGGTCCGGTCGACTGAAAAAAGGGGAAGAGATCTCT
>CAINWE010000072.1 GCA_903854365.1 Oligoflexia bacterium | reverse complement strand
GACGTCAAGGCGATTGCGTACGACGTGCTACGACACCGGGTGATGGTGTCGTTTGATGCGGAAGCTGAGGGGATCGATAGCGAGCAGATCGTAAAAATGATTCTGGAACGCGTTGAAGTGCCTTAAGGAGTCTGCAGTTCGCTATGATATCCGATGAATTACTCAAGAAAGTTAAATGGATTGAGATTACGACTCGAAAGGTAGTCGACGGCGTCCTTTCGGGTCAATATCGGAGTCACTTCAAGGGACAGGGAGTGCAATTCTCAGAGCATCGATTGTACGTGCCTGGAGATGATGTTCGCCATATTAACTGGAATGTCAGCGCTCGAACTCGCGAACCCCTGATTAAGAAGTTTGAAGAAGAAAGACAATTGACCGTTTTCCTGGTGGTCGATGGGTCAGGTTCGACCTGTTTTGGATCCTCGACGCGTTTGAAGTCCGAAATTTCGGCTGAAATTGGGGGCATGATCGCGTCGGCCGCAAGTTATACGGGTGATCGAATTGGCGCTTTAATTTTTGGTGATGAAGTCGAAAAAATTATTCCTCCGAAAAAAGGAAGGCAGCATGTTCTCCGAGTGGTTCGAGACCTTTTGACCTTTCAAACGAAGACTCGTGGCACTGGACTTTCCAAAGCTTTGGATGCCACCGGTCGGGTGATGAAGCACGGAGGGGTAGTTTTTGTGATCAGTGATTTCCTGGCTCAGGGATATGAGCGCTCCTTGAAGCGTCTAGCTAGACGCCACGATGTGGTAGCGATTCGAATCGTGGATGAGCGAGAAAAAGGTATCCCTGAGTTGGGACAGATTTTATTCGAAGATCCTGAGACCGGAGAGGAGAGACTCGTAAATACGTCCTCCTATGGCTTTCAGAAATGGTTTAAGGAATATCAAAACGAAATTGAAAAGAATCAAAAATCGGCCCTTCAAGGGGGCCAAGTGGAATTATTGAATATTCTAACGAAGGATGATTATGGTGAGGCTGTGGTCCGGTTCTTCCGCGCCCGATCGCGGAGAAAAAAGTAGAAGTCGAGAGTTCCTGCATTTTGCTTGCGCGTTCGGATTGGCCCTGCAGGGCGTCACGGAGTTGCCCTTTATGGCGGGCGCTCACGCTTCTGAGCAGCCCAGTGCGAAAATTTCAGCGGAGTCTCCACGAGTTTACGAGGTGGAGAGACTGGATCATTTAAAGCCCTCCGAGCGTCCCCGAGTCGGAGATCGACTGGTCATGCGGATTCGCGGAGTTCCTGCGGACGCTCAGTGGGGTTGGTTGGATCGTGATCTGAATGCTCAGGAAAGCGGTTGGGAGGGTGTTGAAAAGCAATCCGGGATTGGGTCGGCTGGAGAGTTTCAGTTTTCCGTGATCCCGATTCGCCCGGGGCAACTGACTCTACCCCCGATGCTTTTGAAGGATCAAGCCGGTCACGAATTGGCTCGTTCTTCACCTCTTTTGGTCGAAGTCGTTTCTGCCATTTCACCTCAGGATCCACAGCCGGATCAGCCGAACGATTTAGAGCCTCCCGTTGGCCTTCAGTTCCCCTGGTTTTGGGTTGCCTCCTTATCTGTCGTGATCATCGCTTTGTTCGTCGCGGCAGGGCTGGGATTGTGGCGGTGGCGAAAACAGCGGCGTGCTCCAGAGAAGATCGCGAGTGAGCCTATTTTGCCTGAGGATCAAGTGGCTCTCAGCAGGCTTTTAGAGTTGGAGCAAAAAAACTATTCGGCTCAGAGGGAATATAAGAAGCACTACTTTGGGATTTCTGAGATTTTGAAAGCTTACGTGGGCTCGCGATTTCGAATTGACGCTCGTGAGGCGACCACCCGAGAAATGGTTTTGGCCTTGACCGAGCTCAAAGGTCTCGATGGGTCGTTGATCTCCGGGGTGTCTCAGGGAATCGGGGTCAGTGAAGCTCAAATCGGAGATCTTAAAAAACTTTTCACGATTCTCGATCGAGTCAAGTTCACCGATTTTCAGCCGGACGGGGTTGAGTCGGTCCAGGTGCTTGAGGAGGCCCGAAAGTGGGTGCAAAACACCAGGCGAAAAGCGGAGGTGAGTCCTGCGCCTGAGTCTTCGCCTGCGGGAGAAATGGTAGAAAATGCGATTCGCTAATTGGGGTTTTCTCCTACTCTTGATTCTGGTGCCTTTTCTTCACCGCTGGTGGCTGGGTCGTAATCGTCCGGCCCGTGTGCGGTATTCCATTCCGATCCCAGCAACGATCGGCTCGAGAAGTCCATTGAGACTTTGGATGGGGCTGAAGTATCTGACCCTGGTGTTTTTCGTCCTTGCCTTGGCGAGGCCTCAGACGAGCTTTCGTCAGGTGGAACGCAATACCCAGGGGATTGATATCATGATGGCACTCGATGTGTCGGCGAGTATGAATATTGAGGACTTAGCCGAGCGTTCTCGAATCGACGTGGCCAAGGACACCCTGGAGAATTTCATCAAAGGCCGGCAAAACGATCGAATTGGGTTTGTCATGTTCAGCGGTGAGCCTCTGACTTTAGCTCCCCCAACGCTCGATTATGGGTTGCTTCTCAAGGCTTTGCATCAAGCTAGTATTGGTGTTTTGAAAGATGGGACCGCCATTGGGGATGGACTGGCGCTTGCGGTGGGGCATTTGCAGACCTCTAAAGCCAAAAGCAAGGTCGTGATTTTATTGACGGATGGAGATAATAATTTAGGTCAGATCGATCCCGCAACCGCAGGAGACCTGGCCCAAGGATTTGGAATTCGTGTCTACACAATTGCGATTGGTCGTGAGGGGCGGGTAAAAATCCCGGTTCGTCGTCGGACTTTGCTGGGGGGTGAGGTTAAAACTTACCAGTGGATGGATAACGCATTAAATCCCGAGCTACTGCAGCTCATCGCTAAAAAAACTCAGGGTAAATTCTATCGAGTCACGGATGAAAGTGCCCTAGAGCAGGTCTTTAAAGAAATTAATCAGCTGGAAAAAAGTGAGATCAAGGCAAAGGAAAAAGTTCGATATGACGAGAAATTTCAACTGCCTCTGACCTTAGGGCTGGTTTGTATTTTTCTAGTTCAGCTCTTGGAGCGATTTGGGTGGAGGTTTCTACCATGAAGTTTTTCGAACCTCAGTGGCTGTGGGGGCTCCTGAGTTTACCCATTTTTTTGATCTTGATCATTCTCGATGAGCAGCGACGCAAAAAGCAATTTGGTCGTTTTGCTGATCCCGCACTTTGGAAGGTACTTGCACCTGAACTCAATTTTCAGTTGCGACTTCGCAAATCGATTTTGGGACTGGCCGCATTGATGTTTGCTTTGGTAGCTCTGGCCCGACCGCAGTGGGGGAGTCACGAGGAGACCGTCAAGGTCTCCGGCCTGGACGTGGTGCTGGTGCTCGATGTGTCTAACTCCATGTGGACTGAGGATGTGGTTCCGAGCCGTCTTCAAAAAATGAAACACTGGGTTCGAAACCTGCTCTCTACCCTCGATGGGGATCGTGTGGGAGTCGTAGCTTTTGCTGCGAGTACGGCCGTGGTCTGTCCTTTGACCAGTGATTTGTCTTATGTTTGGGACACTGTCCAGCTTCTGGATCCGAAGAACATGAGAAACCAGGGAACCGACGTGGGGTTGGCGCTGCAAACAGCGGTGGCTTCGATCGAGCGGGGCGCTGAAGAAGTGACGACTCACTCTCAGTCACCCGTGGCATCCCGAGCGATTGTTTTGATTTCTGATGGGGAGGATCATGAGAAGCAGGCTCTCACCGAAGCAGATCGCTTAAAAGAGCGGGGAATCAAATTTTTCGTCCTTGGGGTGGGCACAGAGAAGGGTGGCCCGATTCCGATTCGGGATGAGTCGGGTCATGTGCAAGGCTATAAGAGAGATCGTAAGGGCGAAGCGGTAGTGAGCACATTTCACCCTGAGTTTTTGTCGGAAGTGGCGACTCGGGGAGGCGGTAAATATGGGATGGCAACCGCTCAAGAAGCGGAGATTCAGCAGCTTCTTCACGAGTTCGGTGGGTTAAATCGAGGCGACTATACGGAGAGGCGATTTTTAGTCTTTGAAGAGCGGTTTCAAATTCCACTTTTCATTGCGGTTCTTCTGTTGATCTTTGAAATCTCTGTCCCTGTGAAAAATATGGTTACCTTCTTGATGCTCGGATCGCTCTTGATGCAGACGCAGGGAGCTCAAGCGGCTGATCTGCTGCAGGGTCCTAGTGCTTTGGAAAGTTACCTGGAAAATCAGAAGGGATTAAAGGCTTACCAACAGGGCAACCTTGAGGAAGCGCAGCGGAATTTTGGTACTGCGCAGGCTTTGGATCCGAGCCGACCCGAATTAGAATTTAATCAGGGGGTGCTTCAACTCAGGCAAGGAGAGCTGGATCGGGCGATTGAATCGTTTCAGCACGCGGCTCAACAAGGGGAAAAAACTCACCAGCCTTCGCTTCAGGGGAAATCCCTCTACAATCTTGGAAATGCATTCTCCAAGAAAGGCGACGCGAAAGAGGCCATTCGTTCATACGCCGGCGCGATTGAATCTGCTCAGCAAACCCAGGACTCTCATTTGGAGCAAGAGGCGCGAAAAAATCTGCAACTGGTTTTGGATCAATTGAAAAGGCAGGAACAACAGAAAAAAGAACAAGAAAAACAGCAAAAGCCAGATCAGCAAAAAGGTGATTCCAAGAACCAAGAGAAAAAAAATTCAGGGCAGGACGATAAAAAGGGGCATAACCAAAACCCTAAGGAAGGGGAGAGTCAGCAGAGCCCGGGACAGCAGCAAAAGGATCAGTCCCAGTCGGGTCAAAAACCGGAGCAGGATCAACGCTATCAGGAGACACAGCCCTGGAAGAAGCAGGATGATTTTAACTCCCAGAAAATGACGTCTGAAGACGCGGATCGGGTTTTGAGTGAGCTGAAAACTCGCGAAAGAGAACTTCAGGAGAAATTACAAAATAAAAATGGAAACCAGCAGAATCAAGACAAAGATTGGTAGTCGCATCGGTTGGATCGGATTGGGCCTTTTGGTTCAGGTGGTGCCTGTTTTTGGGCAGTCCCCTGGGGTACAGTTTTCGGCAACCACAGATTCCCAACAGATTTCCGTCGATGACTCTCTCGTACTGACATTGACGGTGCGTTCAGAAGGGGATGCCGGTGCGGGAGAGCCCAGTTTTGAGGCTCCGGATTTTGAGGTGGGTCAGCAATCGAGTTCTATTTCGATGAGTTCCCAATATGATTCGAGTACGGGGCAGATGGCGACCGTGACTGAAAAATCGATTCAAGTACTTCTCAGACCTAACAAATTAGGGAAGTTGAAGATCGGTCACTTGCAGATGAAGTCGGGAAATGAGCTTCTGAAGGCCCAGGATGTTTTTGTGGAGGTTCTACCCGCGGGAAAAGCGAGCCTTCATCCTCAGGCCTATCAGCGCAGTCAGCCCAACCTAAATACTCAGGGTCGGCAGTTCGGCATGCGACGCGATCGAGGCATACTCGGTTCAAAAATCATGGTCAAAGCTGAGGTCGACCGTCCGGTCGCTTTTAAGGGACAAAAAGTGATTGTCAGTTATTATATTTATCATCAGCCAAAGGTTTTTAATGTTCAAGTGGAGCAATTTCCATCCCTCAGTGGTTTTTTGCGCGAGGACCTTGATGCGCTGGCGATGGGACAAAATTTAGAAAGTGAAGAGGTCAAGCTGAACGGCGAGATATTTGAGCGCTCGGTCCTGGCGAGATATGCAGCCTATCCGGTTTCGGAAGGGCAATTGACCATTGACCCCGTGGCTGTGCGCTATCAATACCTAGATGGTGGTCGTCGCAATCCGATGGGCTGGGGCGAGGATGAGGATCCGTTTTTTGGTTTTTTCAGGCAGATGGCCCCCAAGGTTGGCGCGGGGCGGAGCGAGCCTCTCACGATACAGGTGTCGCCTTTGCCGCAAGCAGGTCGCCCCGTCCATTTTTCGGGGGGCGTGGGGCAGTTTAATTTGGTATCGATGGTTGACCAGTACGAGGTGCGCGCCAACGAGGCGATGACGTTGACTTTGAAGGTCGAGGGGAGTGGGAACCTGACGGCGCTGCAAGTGCCTCAGACCACGTGGCCTTCGCAGGTTGAACTGTACGACACGCACGGGCGCGTGCTCCCCAATCGGGGCGGCTCGGGAGCGAAGGTGTTTGAGTTTCTGTTAATTCCGAGAAG
>CAINWE010000071.1 GCA_903854365.1 Oligoflexia bacterium | reverse complement strand
TATTTTTTCAAGGATCAATTTTAAGTACGTCGTTATCCATGGTTTACAATACTTTTGGTATGGTTGCCGGCACCATTATCTTTTCAGCTTTGATTTTGATCTATTATTCCCTGGATCCCCATACCTTCTCATTGAGGGAGTTAGCTGGGGGAAAAATTAGTGGGAAGGAATTCAATTTTCTAGGCTTTGAGCTATCGGTAGCAGGAGTTGCTTTTAGTTTGATGAGTGCTGGCCTGTCGCTTCGGGCGCCTATTTGGCCAGTTCATGGTTGGTTTACGGAGGTGTCTCAAGAGGCTCCTTCTTCAGTGTTTGTTGCCTTGTGTGCTGGGGTTGTGCCCGTTGCCTTGTATTTGTTTGTTCGTTACTGTTACGTGCTCTTTCCTGAGTCGCTTCACTCTGCCTATCAGTGGATTGTGGGAGTTGGGATTCTCAATTTGTTGATCGGAGGGATTTGTGCGGTCGCTCAGAAGGGGCTCAGGAGGCTTTTAGCTTTCATTTGCTTGAGCGAAGTTGGCTTAGTTTTGATGGGGGTTGGGTCGATTAACCCGATTGGCGTTGTTGGAGCGGTGTATCAGCAGCTCATTATTGGCCTAGGGCTTGCCGGGTTCGGGCTTTTTTCTGGAATTATTGCCGAGAGAACCGGGGGTACTCGGTTTATGACCGAGAATGGTGAAAGTGGGTTGGGTGGAATTGTCACACGCGCTCCCGTGGTGGCTGTGATCGCTGGAGTGGTCGTGGCATCGTTATTGGGATTTCCAGGATTTGGCGGATTTGTAGGACACGCGCTCATTATTATTGGCAGCTATTCGGTTCATCCGCTGACGATTGTCATTTCTGGGGGGGCGCTGTTGCTAGCTTCGTATTATCTCTTCACCATGTATCGATTTATTTTTCTAGGGAAAGCTACAGAAAAGTCAGAAAGTTTTAAAGATTTGACTTTTAGAGAGAGGGCTTATCTCTTACCTGTGGTGTTAGGGCTGCTGTTTTTTGGTATTTACCCAAAGCCATTGATTAATTTGATTAGGCCTACAGTGCTTACAGTCTTATCTACTGTGAAGTAGACTGACGATCTAATTGCTAATTGAGAGACTGAATCTTACCTGAAGAGGGAGTAAAGTGTGAAAGAGTTCGTGTATATCATGCCAGAGATCTTGATTGCCGTGACTCTTGCCTTTGTGATTGCAAGTGAAATTGCACACGAAGGAGAGCAGTTTAGATTAATCACCGCCATTTCATTGCTCGGATTGGGATCGGCTTTTTTTTATACTCTGTATAGCTATCGGCTTGGCCCGACACCAGTGTTTGATGGCGGGCTGTGTTTAGATGGTTTTTCATTATTTTTTAAGCTGATTTTTATCATTTTGGCAGCTCTGAGTATTTCTGCTGTGGGGCAAACGAAAGAAATTAACGCTGGCCGCAGGACCGAGTACGTTGCCCTGGTATTGGCGTCTTCGCTGGCAATGTGTTTAGTTGCATCGGCAGCCGACGTGATCCTTGCGTACCTTTCGTTGTTGTTTTTGAATGTGGTGTCCTATTTTCTGGCGGCATTTGGTCGGCGATCGATTCTCTCGACTGAAGCAGCCGTTAAATACTTAGCTTTTGGTGCGGTAGCTGGAGCGCTTTTACTCTACGCAATTGCAATTCTATTTGCTCATACTCAGTCCCTTAATATTTATGGGATGCACAAAGCGTTATTAGTTAGGCCCTTGCCGCCGCAGGTGATGTTGGTGGTATTTTCATTTATTTTTCTATCGATGAGTTTTCAAATCGGGGCCTTCCCAATGTATTTAATTTTTCCAGATATTATGGAAGGAGCTCCCACCCCGACTGCCGCGTTCCTTTCGGTGGGCGCTCGGGCGGCTGGATTTGCGCTGGCGATTCGATTTCTAACCGTTGTCTTTACTCAGCCTGGATTGGCCGAAGGACGCTGGGAAGTGTTGGGCGGCATTGATTGGACACAGATTTTTTCAGTCGTTTCGGGTTTGACGATGATGGTGGGATCCCTTTTGGCTATGAAGCAGGAGTCAGCGAAGCGTCTCGTGGGGTACTTGGTTGTCGCTGAGACAGGTTTTATGATGATGGGCCTCTTAGTCTTAGATCAAGTGGGAATCGCGGCACTCCTGTATAATTTGGTCATCCAGCTTTTTACGCTGACTGGGATTTTTTATGTGCTTGCCTACTTGTTTGACGAAATTCGATCAGATCGCATTCATGACCTTCGGGGTATGTTGAGTCGCGATGTTTTTGAGTGCGTTTGTCTCATCGGTTTCCTGTTTTGCCTTGTTGGAAGCCCGCCATTTCCTGGGTTCATCGGGAAATTCACTCTCATTGGCTCGGTCATCGGTAGTGGTCGCTATCCGTTGGCGCTGGTCAGTGTTTTTGCCATGGTGCTCTCTTCGGTGGCGGTAGCGAGGCTTTCATACCATTTGGTGGGGGACTATAAGAAGCCCTCGCGTCCAGTGGTTCCTAGATTGGCCCGAAGAGTTTACCTTGGGGTGCTGGTGGTGCCCATGACTTTGGCTGGAATCTTCGCAGGCCTCGTACTCAAGGGAGCGGGAGAATCCCTTGGTTTTATTTTTTGGTAGCCCCCGGTCTCACAACGGGCTATAAAAAAGCCATGACTTATATCCCGGTGCTTATCTTACTGTTGGCTGGGCTTACCGTTGGTTTGGGCGCTTTAGTTCTTACGACGGTTTTGGGTAGAGGTATACCCAACCCTAGAAAAAACAGACCGTTTGAGTGTGGAGTTCCCTCGTTTGGCTCCGCTCATCATCGGTTTTCAGTGCGGTTTTATCTAGTTGCGATTTTGTTTCTTCTTTTTGATGTTGAGGCCATTTTCTTTTACCCGTGGGCGGTAGTTTACAAAAAATATCTTGCTGTAAACGCGTTTATTCTGGTTGAAATGGGCTTTTTCGTCGGAATTTTATTGATCGGATATATCTACGTTTTGAGGAAGGGCGCTCTCGAGTGGGAGTGAGTAGGATCGGCTCGCTTGGTGGCGGATCTTACAGTGCTGGACACGAAGTGTAAAAGGATTGATTTATGGGCAAAGATGGATCAGTAGGTTACGTCACTACTCGATTAGACGACTTCATTAATTGGGGGCGCAAGAATTCGATTTGGCCTCTGCCTTTTGGAACGAGCTGCTGCGGCATTGAAATGATGGCCTCATTGGCGGCAGATTACGATATGTCTAGGTTTGGCGCCGAGGTGATTCGGTTTTCGCCTCGTCAGAGTGATCTTCTCATTGTGGCTGGCATTATTAATCTCAAAATGGCTCCAGTTTTGAAAACCGTTTACGATCAGATGAGTGATCCCAAGTATGTGATGTCTTTTGGTGCATGCGCTTCCTCTGGGGGCATCTTTAATGTTTACAGCGTGCTTCAAGGCATTGATACCATGATTCCAGTAGATATTTATATTCCCGGTTGTCCACCAGCTCCAGAGGGTGTGATTCACGGTTTGATGAGGTTGCAAGAATTAATTGCACAAGGCCAAACTCATTCACAGCGGCGCTTAGCGCAACTGAAACAGGTATAAAGAAGGATTTTGCATGGATATTAGACATCCGATACCGGGAAATGGCGGCGACTGGGCGGTCAAGTTTGGAGAAATTTGGAACAGTCAAATTTCTCAAGTGCGAGACACGTTTGGGGCAGGCATCGAAGACATTAAAATGCCCGATACCTATCCGACCGACGTTCCGATTGTTTATGTGCAGCGTTCAAAAATTTTAGAAGTCCTAAAGTATTTTAAAGAGTCAGTCGGTTTTGAGTATGGATTTCTTGCGGATATTACTGCGACGGATGAGTCTGGCAGTCCGCGATTTGAGGTCGCCTACCAGCTGTTTTCGCATAGCCGGCTTTGTCGAATTAGAATCAAGGTCAGAGTACCCGAGGGAGAGGCGATTCCTTCGGCGGTGTCTTTGTGGAAGGGCGCAGACTGGGCTGAGAGAGAAGTTTTTGACATGTTTGGGATTACATTTAGTGGTCACCCCAATCTCAGACGTATTTTAATGGATGAGCGTTGGGTGGGGCATCCCCTAAGAAAAGATTACCCAATTCGAGGGTATCAAATCTTTACGGATTCTCAGGCAGTCGATCCTGAGCGGTTGAAGTAGAGGCGGGTCATGACAAATACAAGAGAAGGCAGAAGAAGCCAGATCGAACTTCCAGTTGGATATCAGGTTGAGCATGATCCAGATGACCTTTGGGGTGATGCCCGCGTGGTGGTGAATATTGGACCTACTCATCCGGCGATGCACGGGGCTTTAAGGATGGTGGCTAAACTCAACGGAGAGACGATCGAAAAGTCGTACTGCGAGTTTGGCTTTACTCATCGGGCTAAGGAGAAGCTGGGCGAAAATAGGACTTTCCATAATTTTACCGTCTATACGGATCGCCTGAATTATTGTTCCGCTCTCATTAATAATGTGACCTACGCGCTGGCGGTAGAGAAACTGATGGGGATCCAAGTGCCGGAGCGATGTATGTGGATTCGCATGATTTGCTGCGAACTCGCCCGGATTATGGATCATCTGATTTGTATCGGTATCAATGCTGTAGATTTGGGCGCTTTTTCGTTCTTCCTCTATGGCTTTCATCAGCGGGAAGAGGCTTACACCCTCGTCGAAAAACTGTGTGGCGCGCGCTTGACCACTTCATTCACTCGGATCGGTGGTTTGATGGCAGACGCTCCCGATGGATTCGAGCGCGAGTTAAAGGCCTGGGTTGAGAAGACGCGCAAAGTGATTGATGAGATGGACGAGTTGTTAACTAACAACAAGATTTGGAAAAAGAGAACGGTTGGCGTAGGAGTTTTCAACAAAGAAGACTGCATGCAGTACTCATTTTCAGGTCCTAATGCTCGAGCTGCAGGTATTGACCTCGATTTGAGAAGAGATCAGCCTTGTCTCCTATACAAAGAGGTCGAGTTTGACGTGCCTGTCGCTCAAAATGGGGACGTATTTGATCGTTATATGGTACGTTTGAGTGAAATTCGACAGTCATTGAATATCCTCAGTCAATGTGCAGACAAAATGAAAAAGGGCCCGATTTGGTCTGAGGACAAGCGGGTGCGGATTCCTGAAAAAACGGTCGTACACAACACGATGGAAGGAATGATCCATCACTTCAAATTTTTTATGACCGGTTTTGAGGTCCCTCCGGGAGAAGCCTATACCCAGTTTGAAGCTGCTAATGGAGAGTTGGGATTCTATATTGTGAGCAAGGGTGCCTCTCGTGCTCATCGCATGCGAATTCGTGGTCCGTCCGTCTGGCATTTTCAGGGGATTAGCCCCATGGTAGAAGGCGAGAAAATCGCTGACATGGTGGCTGCACTCGGAAGTATTAATATCATCGCCGGAGAATTGGACCGTTAACGCGGTTGCGGACAAGGATCTAATCATGGGAAAGAAATTGCTTTCTGAAAAGTTTTACAAATCGATGTCGAGACTCGAGGGACGATACCCTTCTAAAGTTGCCCTCTTGCTGCCAG
>CAINWE010000070.1 GCA_903854365.1 Oligoflexia bacterium | reverse complement strand
CTTTTCTTCCTCGGTCATCTCCGTCCTTATCCATACCACGATCGTCTCGACTGGAACGATCGGACTTTTCACGCATATCAGATCTAAGATTTGTAGTTGCCATGGAAACCTCCGTAAATTTTAAAACTCGCTTTATTCTTCGTCAGTCGCGCTGATAGACATCTCTTCAGAATCATCTAGGTCATGACGTCGGTAGTCACCGCGATCCTCGTAGCCGCGACGCTCTGCGTTCCGCTCTTCACGGCGAGCTTCGCGCTCTTCTTCACGGCGCTTTGCAGCTGCGTGAATATCAGCCCGTCGCTTAGTAAACTCGGCACCGTCAAATTCGGTTTCCAAATTCACGGTAAGAAATCGCAAGACGTGATCGTGGAGTCGTAGATTTCGCTCTACTTCGTGCACGACACCTGATTTACCAGTGTAAACTAAGTAAGTATACTGGCCACGCGTTTCCTTCTCGATTGGGTAGGCCAATTTGCGCTTACCCCAATCCTCATTCAAAACCACTTCGCCGCCGAACGAGCCGACGACCTGAGAAAGACGATCTTGAAGAGTTTTAAGACCCTCATCCGAGAGCTCGGACCGAGTGATCCAGGTGGTTTCGTAGCCTGCCAATTTTTCAATCGTTGGATTTGCCATAGTTCCTCCTTATGGATAATGGACTTTGTCCAAAAGCCTGCGTCCGAGTGAAATATACACGAACTACAGGCAAGGGATCCGGTGCTTCTAGCACACTTGCAATCACGAAGCAATCCTAGGTCGAACGACCTCTCCAGGGATGGTCTCCAGGCCCCGACTCCTCGAGTGCAGATCCCGCAGCTTTTCTCTGCCCTAAGGTGTGCACCACCCAAATTGCAGCCTCGTAGAGGAAGACCAGAGGTACACCTAAAATTAACATCGAAACGGCATCGGGTGGCGCAAACAAAGCAGCCAATACGGTAATCATCAGAATTGCATTTCGCCGGTTTTCGCGGAGAAATTTCGAGTCCACAATCCCCAGAACCCCTAGTAGAACCACTAAAACCGGTAACTCAAAAGCGACCCCGAAAAGCAAAAGTAACTTGAGGCACGTAGAGTAGTAAGCATCAATCGTCAAAAGCGGGAAATCAGACGGAGCTCCGTAGGAAATAAAATACTTAAATCCCACAGGGAAAAGGACGTAATAAGCGAAGCACGCCCCCCCAATAAAAAAGGCCGACGCTGCCAAAACAAAGGGCAGAACCTGCTTCCGCTCCCTGGGATACATCCCAGGGGCCACAAAGCTCCATACTTGATAGAAATACAGAGGAGACAAAATAAAAATTGAAGCGTACCCAGCGACCTTCAGGTGAGTCAGAAAGTTTTCGAAGAGACTCGTGAAATAAAGCTTCCTCTGGTCGATCGGAAGAACATCGAACAACGGCTTTCTTAACCATTCCAGAATTGGCTCAGAAATGAAGTAGCAGGCGATAAAACCTACAAAAAATATTCCCAAGCATCTCATCAGACGAACTCGAAGCTCATCGAAATGCTGATAGAAACTCATCGATCTGGCAGAATTTTCTTGTGACATCGTGTTAAGCGGGTACTATCTGATGACTCTGAAGGAGATGTCAACTTATGCGTTCGTGGACTTTGATTGTTTTTGCTCTCGTGCTCTCAGGACTCGTGGCTTCTGCCCTCATATTCAGCAAGGGTCTATCAAAACCAATTCCTCCCCAGGAGATTGCTCGAGCAGTCGCTAGTCCGGCCTCGTCGCCTTCGCCGGCGACGAAAAACTCCCCTCTGCCGACTTTCCAGGGGTTACCTACTGCCCAAATCCAACCGAGCACCCCTGAGGCTAGCCCGAGCGCCCAAATTGACCTTTCTACTGATCCGAACGGACTCTCGAAAGCGATAGTCACTCTCAAAACGACCCAAGGGGTCATCAAGTTCAAATTTTACCCGGCGGAGGCTCCAAAAACAGTCCACCGCTTGGTTGAGCTCATTCAACAAGGATTTTACAACAATCTCTCCTTTCATAGAGTCGTCCCAGGCTTTGTCATTCAAGGAGGAGACCCAGCAGGCAACGGAACTGGTGGCAGCGGCCAGAAACTCCCTGCAGAATTCAACAATCGGCAACACGTCGAAGGCACCTTAGCCATGGCCCGAGCCCAAGATCCAAACTCAGCCGATTCTCAATTTTATATTGCCTTAGGGACGCTGCCTCATTTGGATAGAAACTATACGGTCTTTGGCCAAGTCATTGAAGGCATGGATGTCGTTAAAAAGATCAAGGTTGGCGACAGAATGACTTCCGTGATCGTGCAATAGAGGTCACAGCCTCAGCTCCTGCGCCATTAGCCCACTGTAATAGGCCCTACTGCCAGTTTTTCTGAAAAGTCTTATTCGGAAAAATTCCGGCCTCTTGGAGCGTTTTTTCGGCACGTTTGCTTCGAGTTTTAATCCAGAGCTCATAAGTTCTTAAAAGGTCCTTTTCAGCGCGCGGAGAAGTCTTATCGCTGATTTCAGCAAAGACCTCTACAAACGCTGCAAACTTGTCGGCTAACTCCGCATAAAGCGTCCGAGACTCTTCCTCACTCGACTGAGTGGAGGCCTGCTGATAAGCCGAGCCTCCCATACCAATATAGTAGTCCACATCGACCAGCTTACGACTCAGGCTGGCCTGAAAAAAACCAGCCGTGTACAACGAGACATCTCCCAAGTGTTTAAACAGTGCCCCCTGCCGAGGCTTAGGCTGCTCAAGGGCCTCTTTGAGTAAAAGGGCTAACGCGCCGCCTTTTGAAGCCCCGTCAGGACCCGAGGCGTAGAGGGACTCCGTCGAAATAAAGCGATTCAGTAGGTTTACCAAATAGAACTCGGTTTCAGGCTGCGCGGTAACCTTTTGCTTCCCCAACGCTTCAATGAGAAGTTCACGAAAAAAATCCTGGGTTTGAGCAACCACAGTAAGTCCTGACTTAACCTTCATCGCAATCAACCCTCCCTAGACTTCTTCGGGGTTTCAAAAACTTTGCCTAGCTCTCTTCCTGCTCTCAAAAGAACCGAAGACATTCCCCCTATTTTTATTCTAAACCGATCTTTTTTGCTGTCAAACTGCGGGATGTCGTAGACGACACGGCCCGCTTTTGATTAGACTCCAAGGAAAGTCCTGAGATTGGAAGAGGCAGCCCATGAAACAACCTAGAGCATTTATTTTCCTAGCCAATTTTTGCCTAGTGCATGCACTTACCCCCCCATGGACGCGGCCCCATCTAGCGGCTGCAGCTGAGACACACGTCAACCTCCTCGGGCAACCTTGTCTGCTGTCTGGACCCTATGAAGATACCTTGCTCAAGCTCATCCACTCTCTAGGCCCGGCTCAAATTTACCCAAACCTCTCTCATCTGGAACAGCCCAACACCCAGGATCAAATCAACAAGGCCCTCACAAAAATTCAAAACGCAAAGCCACTCCCCAACTTACTCGACCGGTACCGCGAGCGGCTCATTCGCCGACTCCAGCAACAACTTCGCTTTATACAAGCCCTCCATAACCAAACTCCAACGGACTCTCTTCTCAAACTCGGCAAAGAAATGATTCGCGAGCCCGAGCTCAAAAAATTCGATGCCCTCGTCAAACGCAGATCAAGCCAGAAGGAAAAAAGCCCTGACGACCCTTCAGTCACCGAGCAGCTCTTCGAAATCTTCAACGAATCGATCGAAGCCGATCCTGAGTCCGAATTCCATCGGGCGATTAAGAAATTGCAAATTCAATACAACTGCTCATTTGAGGAAAGCGACCCGCCTACAGACGACCCAAAAACACAAAGCCATTGAACTCAGCCACTCGTCAAGATAAGAGAGCGGCTTCTATGAGCCCAAAAAACTTGAAGTACTTCGTTCACTTCGTTCTCCTTTTCACCATTTTAGTTATCCTCTGGGGCGCCTATGTTCGAGCTTCAGGATCGGGTGCCGGCTGCGGAAGCCACTGGCCGCTCTGTAATGGGCAGATTCTACCCACCAGCCCCACTCTCAAAACCCAAATTGAATTTTTTCACCGAATCACGTCAGGATTAAGTCTGTTCTTCATTTTTGCAGTGGGCTATCTCACTTTTAAGACGTTCCCAAAGGGAACATTTGCCCGAACCACGGCTGCAGCAGCCTGCATCTCCATTTCGCTCGAGGCTGTGATCGGAGCAGGCTTAGTTCTTTTTGAGTTAGTCTCCCAGGACCAATCTTTGAAGCGAACCCTTTCCATCGCACTCCATTTTTCAAATACACTGGCACTCCTGGCCTCACTGGTGCTGCTCGCAGCGAGCATTCAGCGCGAAGGCCGAGGCTGGTACCCTTCTCAAGCCCCGCTTCGCAATCAATCCTTTTTCTTTGCTGCCTTGTTCTTTTGCGTGGGCATGGCAGGCTCCATCACTGCCCTCGGAGATACACTCTTTCCAGCACAGAGCCTCATCCAGGGAATTCACCAGGACCTCACGCCCTCGAGCCACTTCTTGGTAAAACTCCGAGTGATTCACCCCATTCTAGCCGTGGCCTTTGCCGCGCTCATCAGCCCTTGGATCTATTCCATCTCTCGTCAAACTTCGCTCGGCTTGCGTGCAAAGGGCAATCGACTCTTGATTGCCCTCGGCACAAACCTGATTTTAGGGGTTTTAAATCTTGCTCAACTGGCGCCGATCCATCTCCAAATTCTCCACTTACTCTTTGGAGTCAGCCTTTGGGTGCTGTTTCTTCTCTTTATCGATGAGCTAGCAGCAAATCCACAGTCACCCTAGAAAAGCTTAGCCGACAACCGCGGTAACCTGATAGGCATCCACCAAGTATTTTCTACAGACCTGCTGAATGTCGCGGGCTGAAATCGATTTGATTTTTTTCGTCAGTTGCAACTCACTCTGATAAGGCACAGCGTAGAGAGTTTCCAAACCAAAGTGGGTTGCAAGAGCTGCATCACTTTGTAAATCCATCGCCCTTCGCCCGAGATAAAACTCCTTGGCACGGTTCATCTCTTGGGTCGTCGGCGGCTTCCGACACAAACCTTCCAGTACCTTTCGCATGCCGTCGATCGCCTCTTGCTTCTTTTGCGGGGCACAAGCGATGTAAGTTCCGCAATAACCGCGCTCGATACCCTCAAAACTGACCGGAGAAACCGTATAAGCCAGACTCTTCTTTTCTCTCAACTCAATGAACAAACGACCACTCTGCCCTCCTAGGAGGGTCTGCAACAGTCTCATCGAATGGCGATCTTCTGCCGTAATTCGGGTGCCCAACCCTCCGACTAAAATATGAGTCTGCTCTCGCCCCAATGCACGATCCACCCAGCGCGGAGCTTTCAGGGGAGCCTCATCCTCTAACCTTTCAATGGATCCGCCGGATAACCTGTCCACCGGCGGAAAAACTAAGCCCCCGTGAGCTCGCGATTGGAGCCGCCTTTCCAAATCATGGAGCCAAGCCTCCAAGGCATTCTTCTTCACTGCACCACTCACAGAAAGAACAAGTCGATCAGAACGTAACCAATTTTTATGAAAACCCAAGAGTTTTTCTGGTCCAATACATTTCAAACTTTCCAACGAACCTTGACTCATTCTCCCATAAGGATGCTTTTCAAACAGCGCTTCCAGGAACAACTTCGAGCAAAGCTGAGAGGAGTGATCCTCGATGGACCGCACTGCATCCTCTGCGACGCGACGGGCGTGATCGACCTCGTCCTTGGGGAAGCTCGGATCTACGAGCACTTCAGAAAACAAATCAGAAAGCTGGCCCCAATCGCGAGATAAACCGGTCAACTGCAAACCCACACTATTCCTGCCGGAAAATCCGTCCAAACTCGAGGCTTTACCCTCGGTAATTGCCGAAATCGCACTCGCCCCCCGGATCGAAGTCCCTTTCGTCCAGGCCTGCGCCATGAGCGCGCTTGCGCCCCAATCCTTCTCAGCGCTCTCAATAGGATGAGCCAACTCCAACCGAATGCCTCCCAAAAAAGAAGCGTAAACACTAAAAACTTGGGAGCTCGGGCGGGGTAAATAACAAACCCGAATCCCAGACGAGAGCCGAGCAAATTCAATGGGCAAATCCCCGCTCTTCACCCCTCGAGAACTTTTGAGCTCCCGTGACAAAATCGGGGGCAGGCGAGTAGCAACCTCCTCGACCCGCACATTCAAAATTGCAGCTGCCGCCTGCTCGAGCTCACTCGTTTCAAAGTGAGCCTCTGCAGCGGGTACCATCACCACGCCACTCATCCGAGCGTGATTCAGATACTTTTTGGCAACGTCTTTCACCTTAACTGAATCCACTAACCGGAGCTGATCTAAGTAGTCTCGATCAAACTCCAAATCCCCCATGATAAATTTTAAAAAGCCTAACCTGCCCGCCATTCCATCGGACGTCTGAGTCGCATACAACCGCTCGCTCTCAGCATTGACCAAGACTCGAGAAAGCTCCTCAGCGGTTGGGCCTTCTTCGCCGATCCGCTTTAACTCCTCAAAAATCGCTTGAGTCGCGGACTTAATCTTGTCCATGCCGTCTAGCTCGGCCTGAAAATAAAGCATTCCAGGGTCCTTGGGCACATACATCCCACCCGAAATATCGGTGACCAGAGAAGTTTTATAAAAGAGCTTTTGATACAATCGCGACAGCTCGCCCGCACCCAGAATCCCTCCGAGCAAATCCAGAGCCGGGATATCCTCGTGCTCCAAACCGGGAACCCGGAACGAAATACTCAAGGTCGGCGTTTTCACGTCAAAGGGTTGCACTTTCCAGCGTGATTTCTCCAGTACTTCAGAATCAAAGGTGCGCTCGCGCAAGGGTGCTGCTTTTCGTTTGATGACCCGACTTCCAAAGTGTTTTTCGAGATACCGAATCAATTCTTTTTTACGAATGCCTTTTGCGTCTTGAATCGGGCCGACCAGAATCATGCCCATTTTTCCAGAGACGTAATTTTTCCGGTAAAACGCTTCCAATTGAGCTGTCTTTGCCTTTTTCAGAGTCTCAACAAATCCAATCACGGGTCTACCGTAAGGATGCTTTGAAAAAGTCAGGCTAAATAAATTTTGGAAAAGCTGCCGACCTGGCGAATCTTCATTCTTTCTCAACTCCTCGAGAATCACTTCTCTTTCTCGTTTGAAATCATCTTTCAGAAATTTCTGCGGCCTAGCGATCCCGCCAAATGCGTCTAAAACCTTTTCCCAATGCTGGGCAGCACAGGTCACGTGATAAACAGTTTGATCGAAGGAGGTGTATGCATTGATATCGCCTCCCAGCGACTCAATGGTACGAGCCATTTTGCCAGTAGACGCTCGCCCAGTCTCTTTTGCGGAAGCATCTTTGAACAGCATATGTTCAAGAAAATGTGCAAATCCCTCCTCCCAACGATTTTCGTCCGAACTCCCAGTCTTTACCCACCAATAGCTAGCCGCTGCTGGACTATCTAAATGCTGCAGAATCACTGGAATCCCGTTGGAAAGTTCAATTTGCTCAGGCTGAAAAATTTTTGTCATACTGGCCTTAACTTATTCCCTGTAGTCGGCTAAATCCACTCCTTTTTCTGATCCCTCCCGGGGTCTTACCTGGACAATCCAAGGCGAGTTCGGTAAAATACGGCCTCCCAACTCACAAGGAGTCGCGTTCCCAATCATGAATAAGAAGCTTTATATCGGCAATCTTCCCTTTTCAGCAGACGAGAACCAACTTCGCACGCTCTTCAGTCAGAACGGACGACAAGTCACGTCAGTCCACATCCTCAAAGATCAACTCACAGGACGGACCCGGGGCTTCGGATTTGTTGAGATGGCAACCTTCGAAGATGCCTCAAAGGCCATCGCAGCTCTCCACGGCCATGACTTCATGGGCCGAGCTCTCAGCGTAACCGAAGCTCGAGGAGAAGCAAGAGACCCTCACGATCAGCAAACCAAAAAACACTGACCCGAAACTCATGAAATCTCTTTATATTCACTTCCCCTTTTGCGAGTCCAAATGTCATTACTGCGACTTTTACTCATTAGGGCAAGAGAAAACCAAGCACTCTGACCCAGATCGTTTCGAACTCGCCCTCCAGAAAGAGGCTGAGCAGAACGCCCATCTTTTAGCGGACTCACTCGACACTCTTTTTTTTGGAGGCGGCACCCCCAGCATGACTCCCCCCGACTCCATGGCCCGTGCTCTCCGCCCGCTTCAACTCGAAAAACGCCTCAGCGCCTCGACTGAATGGACGATGGAAGCAAATCCATCCTCGATTCTTTTAGAAAACATGCAGGGATATCGCGCTCTCGGGGTCAACCGGGTCAGCATGGGAGTTCAAGCGATGCGCGCAGACTTTCTTGAGGCTCTCGGCAGAGTGCACTCCCGAGAAGCAGTACCCAGAGCACTGGAAACCGTCTTTCGAGCCGGCTTTGAAAATGTTTCAGTCGATCTCCTCTGCGGCGTGCCCGGACAAACCGAATCAGACCTCACAGAAGCCATGGAATGCCTGACGCAATTTCCGATCTCTCATTTGAGCTGTTACCTGCTCACGCTGCCCAAGCAAAACCCCATGAGCCGATCCCTCCCAGACGAAGAGACTCAACTTCAACACCTTCTTTGGGTGCACGACTGGATGACCTCCCACGGATTCGACCACTACGAAATTTCCAACTTTGCCAAGCCTGGCAAAAGAGCTCGACACAATTTAAACTATTGGCACGGCAACTCCTATCTTGGACTTGGGCCGTCCGCCCATTCTTTTGACTCGCAGAACTCACTTCGATGGAAAAACGTGTCATCCCTGCATCGCTATTGCTCTCTCCTCGAAAAAAACGAAAGCCCCACCGAAGCCAAAGAAGCCTTGGGGCCTCAAGAAAAAAACCTGGAGAAGTGGATGCTTGCCCTGCGGCTCGACAGCGGCTTTCCCACCCAATGGCTTGAGTCTCATCTTCAAAGAAATCGAGCCGGTCTTTTGGAAAAACAAGGACTGATTGAAACCCACCCAGCCGACCCAATGCGAAAACGCCTGACAGCACGCGGGTTTGCACTTTCTGACCAAATCATTCAGACGTTGGCGTAACTCTGGCATTTGACTTCAGGGGTTTCATACCCATATTAATCATCAACATTGGAGGATAGAGCAGTGAATGAGTCGAGTGGTGTTCATCTAGAAAATTCAGGTCAGCCAGAGGAGATCCCTGCTGTGGGCGCCTCTCAAACTTCAGAAATTCAAGATTTGCAGAAGCGAATTCAGGAATTGGAAGCTCAAGTCAAAGAAAAAGAAAGTAAATACGTTTACCTCTACGCCGACTTCGAGAACTTCAAAAAACGATCCATCAAAGAGCGTTCCGACCTGATTAAATTTGGATGGGAGTCTGTCGCTCGAGACCTCCTCGAAACCGCAGACAACTTAGAACGAGCCATGACTCACGTACCCACGGGGACCGACTCAAACTTCACAGATGGCCTCACCATGGTTCTCAATCAGTTCAGATCCTCACTCCAGAAGCAAGGAGTTGAAGCCATCGAAAGCCTAGAAAAATCCTTTGACCCCAACTTTCATGAGGCGGTAGGGCAAGAACCCTCTCCCCTTCCGTCAGGAGTCATCTCCCGAGAACATACCCGGGGATACACCCTGCATGGGCGACTCTTGCGACCTGCTCGAGTCGTCTTGAGTAATGGAGAAAAAGAACTCAAGAGTTGACGATTGATTTTCAGACACCACTTTATAAATAAGATTAAAAAAACTAAGCATTACTAGAATCACTAGAAAGAGAAAGACGAGGAATTTATGGGAAAAATTATAGGAATCGATTTAGGAACCACTAACTCTTGCGTAGCCGTTCTCGAGGGAGGCGAGCCAAAAGTCATCCCCAACGCTGAAGGCGCTAACACCACCCCTTCGGTTGCTGCATTCACCACCTCAGGCGAAAAGATTGTAGGCCAGGCAGCCAAGCGACAGGCCATCACCAATCCTGAAAAAACTATTTTTGAAGCGAAACGACTCATCGGTCGCAAATTCACCTCTCGAGAGGTCCAGGAGTTCATCAAGGTCGCTCCTTTTAAAATTATCGAAGCGAAAAACGGCGACGCTTGGGTGAAAATCGATGATCGCGAATATTCCCCTCAAGAAATCTCCGCACTCGTTCTTCAAAAAATGAAGAAAACTGCTGAAGACTATCTTGGCGAACCCGTCACCGAAGCAGTCGTCACCGTCCCTGCTTACTTCAACGATGCTCAGCGCCAAGCCACCAAAGACGCTGGCCGAATCGCAGGACTCGACGTCAAACGCATCATCAACGAACCTACCTCTGCTGCGCTCGCTTACGGATTAGACAAACAAGGCAAAGAACACACCGTAGCCGTATTCGACCTCGGCGGCGGTACCTTCGATATCTCGATCCTCGAACTCGGCGATGGCGTCTTCGAAGTCAAAGCCACCAATGGAGATACTTTCCTCGGCGGCGGTAATTTCGACCAAAGAATCATTGACTGGCTTGCAGACGAATTCAAAAAGGAAACAGGAATCGACCTACGCAAGGACAAGATGGCACTGCAACGCTTGAAAGAAGCAGCAGAGAAAGCAAAGCACGAGCTTTCGAGCACGACCGAAACAGACATCAATCTGCCCTTCATCACAGCAGATGCATCCGGTCCAAAACATTTAAACATCAAGCTCTCTCGAGCCAAACTCGAAGCGATGGTCTCCGATTTGATCGAGAAACTGACCGCTCCTTGCGAAACCTGTATTCGTGACTCTGGACTCGACAAAAGCAAAATTGACGAAGTGATCCTCGTCGGCGGGATGACCCGCATGCCTCGCGTTCAGCAAAAAGTGAAAGAAATCTTCGGAAAAGAACCCCACAAAGGTGTTAACCCAGACGAAGTCGTCGCAGTCGGCGCAGCCATTCAAGGTGGTGTTTTAAAGGGCGACGTCAAGGACGTCCTCCTTCTCGACGTTACTCCTCTGTCTCTCGGCATTGAAACTCTCGGCGGCGTGTTCACTAAGCTCATCGAAAAGAACACCACGATCCCTTCGAAAAAGTCCCAAGTCTTTTCGACTGCTGCTGACAGTCAAAGCGCTGTGACCATTCACGTTCTTCAAGGAGAACGTGAGTTCGCCGAGCACAACAAATCCCTCGGGCGATTTGACCTCGTCGGGATCCCACCAGCACCTCGCGGCGTTCCACAAATCGAAGTCACCTTCGACATCGATGCAAACGGAATTGTTCATGTCGGCGCCAAAGATTTAGGTACCGGCAAAGAGCAATCGATTCGAATCACTGCTTCAGGCGGACTCTCCGAAGAAGAAATCAAAAAGATGCAGAAGGAAGCCGAAGCGCATCGCGCTGACGACGAGAAACGCAAGGAACTCGTCAACGCTCGCAACACACTCGATGGTCTCATCTACACCATTGAAAAGACCATCAAGGAAAATAGCGAAAAAATCGCTGCAGACACCAAAAAATCAGTCGAAGAAGCGTTGGTCGAAGCGAGAAAACACCTGGACAGCAAAGACCTCGAGGAGCTCAAAAAGGCAACTGAGACTCTTACATCCGCATCCAACAAGATGGCTGAGCAGATGTATCAAGCTGCAGGACCACAACCGGGTGCCTCCGCTGCGGCCGGTGCTCATGCACATCAGGAGAGTGCTTCCGATCACAAATCTTCTGCGGGCGCAAATAAGCCTGGCGGAGATGAAGTGATTGATGCAGACTACAAGGAAGTTTAACCCTTCTTTGATCTCATAAGACACTATGGCTAATCAGCGCGACTACTACGAAGTTCTCGGTGTCGGACGTAATTCGTCCGGCGAGGAAATCAAAAAAGCTTACCGAAAGCTTGCGATTCAATTTCACCCGGACAAAAATCCGGGGGACAAAAAAGCGGAAGAGAACTTCAAAGAACTCTCCCACGCCTACGAAGTCCTTTCGGACCCACAAAAGCGGCAAATGTATGATCAATTTGGTCATGCGGCCGCTGGTGCGGGCCCGGGAGGACCAGGCGGGGGCTTTGACTTCCAAGGCTTTGGCGGCGGAGCCTCCATTAATGATATCTTCGGTGATATCTTTGGAGATATCTTCGGAGCCCAAGCCGGGGGTCGAGCTCGTGGGGGCCGAAGACGAACGACAGGTAGACCCGGGGAAGATCTCAAAACCTCGGTCGACATCACCTTTGAAGAAGCGGCCTTCGGTGCTGAAAAAGTCATCACGATCCCCAAGACGATCCATTGCGACACCTGCGCGGGAGGTGGTGCTAAACCAGGCACACAACCAGAAAACTGTGCTCAATGCGGCGGACGAGGCGAAGTCAGCTTTCAGCAAGGCTTTTTCGCAATCACTCGGCCGTGCCCTCGCTGTAATGGCGCGGGTCAAACCATCTCCAGCCCCTGTGTGAACTGCGGCGGCTCAGGCACCTCCAAGAAACGATCCCAAATTGCAGTGAAAATCCCAGCCGGGATTGACACCGGCCAGCGATTGAAACTCACTGGAGAAGGCGAAGCCGGCGAGCGTGGAGGCCCCCCGGGTGATCTCTATGTCGCCGTGAATATCCTGCCTCACGACTTCTTCACTCGAGACGAATTTGATGTCATCTGTGAAGTACCCGTGACTTTCATTCACGCTGCCTTAGGAGCGGAGATCGAAGTCCCTACCCTCGAGGGGAAGGTCAAACTCAAAATCCCGGCAGGAACTCAATCTCACAAAATTCTTCGCCTCAAAGGGAAAGGACTCGCCCGACTCGGCGCCTATGGTCGAGGCGACCAACTCGTGAGGATCATCGTTGAAATTCCGACTAAACTCACCCAGGAGCAACGAGACCTTTTGAAGAAATTCTCTGAGATCGGTGCAGACGCAGCGCATCCCATGCACCAAAGTTTTTTCGAAAAAGTAAAAAACCTTTTTGGCTAGGATCACTCCTCAGCTAAAACTAAGGTTATGAAATTTTCAAATCGTTCGAGTCGACTCGGCTGGTTACGTTTAGGAACCCTCGGTATTTTGGCCTTGAGCTTCGGACTGCGTTATCCTGCGACCTGGGCGGGCTCGGTGAATATCGTCGAACAGCAAGAGCTCAAAGCGATTGAAGCCTCGTTTGCAGCTTCGGATTTGGACACTGCCCAAAAGCAGATCACCCTCTTTCTGAGGACCTACCCTCAGAGCTCATTGGCTGCGTCCGCAGAAAATGTCCGCGGACTGATCTATTTGAAACAGAAACGATTCTCTCAGTCAATTCAAGCCTTTTCGCACTCCCTTGAACTGTCCTCCAACCAAGGATTTCGACAATACCTGCTCTATAATCTTGCGTCCGCACAACTCGAGTCGAATGCCGCGAATGAAGCCGATGAGACCCTGCGTCAAATTCATCCTGAACTCATGGATCGCCCCAATCGCCTCAAGCTCATCACTCTCCAAGTCTCCATTTATGAGAAGATGAATCAACCCAACGAGGCATTCACCTACCTCATCGGTATCGCCCGAGCCAAATACGACTCCGACAACAAGGAACAAAATGAACTCGTCGCGAAGCTCTGTCTCCAAGTACTGCAACTGATCTCCGATATCCCAAGCCTCGAAAAACTTTTACAAGACTCGGACAATCGTGCGCTCGGCGACGGAATCTTATTTCGGCTCGCCAATTTAGAATTGTCCAAAGGTAACGCAGCCAGCGCCTCTAAGGATCTCCGCAAACTCATTGATCTCTACCCAAGTAGTATCCATCTCAGTCCATCCAAAGAAATGCTCAGCCAAATTCAGCAATCCTCGGTGATCGATCGCAATGCGATCGGAGTACTGCTCCCGTTGAAGGGGAAGCTCTCTAAGTTCGGCACCAAGAGCCTTCAAGGAATTGAACTGGCACTGGACATTTTCAATCATACTGAAGGGCAATCTCCTTTCAAGCTTGTGCTCGAAGACGCTGGAGAAGAGCCAGAATCTGCAATTCAAGCCCTCAATCGGCTCGTCCTCAAACACCAAGTCGTAGCCGTAATTGGACCCATGCTGAGCAAGGGAGCGGAACTTATTGCCCAAAGGGCGCAAGAGCTCCGAGTGCCGTTGATTTCTCTCTCCCGTCGAGCTGCTCCAGCTAAGCAAGACTACGTCTTTCAAGCCGGAGTGACCCAGCAAATGCAATCCTATGCGATGGCTCGCTATGCGATTCAAAACCTAGGCTTGAAAAAGCTCGCCATTCTTCAACCGAGCGACAAATTAGGGACAGATTCCAGTCAGGCGTTTTGGGATGCCGTCGAATCTCTCGGTGGCGAGATTGTAGGTTTTGAGCCTTACTCCTCACTCGAAACAGACTTTCGATTACCCATCGATAAGCTCTCTGGCCTCTTCTATACAGAGGCTCGGCAAGCGGAGCTGGACCAACTCGCCCAAGACCGAGACACCAACCACATCACAAAGCGCACCCGAAAGACGGAGCAGTTTTTCGCCCTCAAACCGGTCGTGGACTATCAGGCCGTATTTATCCCCGACGAACCCAAGAAATTGGGCCAAATCATGCCCACCTTTTCCTATCGAGATGTAGAGGGTGTGAAATTTCTCGGAACTTCCGAGTGGAATTCTTCTGATTTTGTCAGCCGCGCCCAGAACTACGGTGAGAGCTCTTTTTTCGTCGACGCCTTTTTTCCAGACACCGCCACCGGCATCGCAAAGAAATTCCTCGACGACTATCGGGCAACCTTCGACCAAGATCCAAGCTCTCTCGAAGCCGTCGCATACGACGCTACTCGCGTACTCCGATCGATTCTAGCCAGTTATTCTGGGGGGTTGAGCCGAGAAGCAGTCAGAGACCAACTTCTCAAAGTTCAGGACTTTGCAGGTGCGACAGGCAAGATCTCATACAAAGACGGACAGCTCTTTCGCGAACTCAAAGTACTCACGATCAAAACCGGCAAGATTCGCGACACTCGGGGCTAGTCAGATTTACAAAGATCGGAGCTTTTGCTCGAGTTGATCGAGTCGCGCTCGGATCGCTTTATTTTCGTCTCTCAGTTTCTCGAGATCTGCTCGATCCGCCTTCTGAGCTTGGAGCGTCGCCAGATCGCGAGCTCCATTGCCCCCTATGCCAAGACCAACCGCCACCCGGACGTACTTCAGACCGCCTTCCTGAGCCGATGCCCAGGCCGTCCCTACGACCCTCTGAGCGTCCTGAAAAGTCGCTAACGACCTTGGCAGCGCAATCGACGTCCCATCGTCTTGCGCTACAATCAAGTCACCCTCATGCACCACCCCTCGAACCAAAACTGGCACTTGTCCCGCAAATGCAATGAGGATCGAATGCTCAGGATCGAGGTTCTGATTACCGACAAAAGCAGCCGTATACTCGGAGGAAACTACCACGTAGCTACCCTTATAGAGCACCACCGCCCCGATACCAGGCTTAGTCCCAGTCCACTCCACCCACTCCGCAAAGTCAGCTCCGTTCGCGCCGATCGAGCCTGCGGCGCTGATCGAGCGACCGAGACTGGGCGTGGAGGTACCAGTAAAACCCGCCGCGGCTGAGCCCGCTCCTGCAGTATTCGAAGAACCGCTCTTATCCGCGCCGACCAACAGTACTGCAGTACTTGAAGGCACCCCGGCGGTATTTGAGGCACTCGGAGACTTGACCTGCAAAACCGAAGTGGAGCCAGACACGACGTTGATCGTTGCCACTGAAGCTGCCGAAGGTTGAGTCACCTGCAGCCCCATCACACTGGTCGCCCCAAGAACGTCTAGAGAAGCTCCAGGACTAGTCTGTCCAATGCCCACATTTCCGTTGGCGGTAATCCTCATCTTTTCAGTGGGGATGGTAGCAGCAAACGAAGTCGTCTTAAACACCAAATCCCCAGCGCTCGCGGTCGCGCTAAAGCCTGTATCTGCTAAGAAGTCAATTTCCGCAACTGGGTTATAGAGACTGAGGCTCGAGTTATATCCCTGACCCTGCACACTAAAAACAGTATCGCCCGCCGTCGTAGGGGTAGGAGTCGCCGTCGAAGCACCCCGACTTTGACGCCCGACCAGAGCAGCGCCGGTAGCCGTGCTATTGGACGCCACGGTAATGACTTCGCTCGTGCCCGCCGCACCTTGCAACTCAAGCGCATAGGTTGGCGTACTCGTCCCAATGCCTAACTTCCCAGAATTCAGAATCCGCATCCGCTCGATCGGGGTAATCGAGCCACTCGGCGTGGTCATGAAGACCAGGTCTCCTGGACTCGAGGTCGTGCTTTGAGTGCCGTTAGCCGCAAAATTAATGACACCAATCGGATTAAACCCCCCGCTTGCTTGAACTGCCGAAGATCCTCCGTAG
>CAINWE010000069.1 GCA_903854365.1 Oligoflexia bacterium | reverse complement strand
TCCTGTTTCTGTTAATGTTTTTGTTTTGCAACTCAACAGTCTCAGACAACACGGGGCTTGGAAATCCTTATTTCTCAACTTCTTCAAACACTTCTACTGACAAAACTTATCGATCCCTAAAGTGGGAAGAGGCTTGTTCCGAAACTACAGGAAGTGCCTGCTGGGCCAAACCACGCTGGAAAATCGCAGACGGGACCAGAAAAGGGGGATGTTTCACTGCCCATGGCGTTGGAGATTGCTGAGTTACTCAGCTGAGTAAACTGCGATATTGAGCTCCAACTGCGAATAAAAACACGGATCCGGTGGACGATTTCGTTCGACTCGTCAGCGCAGCTAAATTCATAAAACGGTTGGTAAAAGGGGGCTGGCCAGTTGGTTGAATTTTCTAAGAAACTGTTCGTTGGCAGGGTACTTAAATCAGTGAAATAATTCGCGAGATAGGCGTTCGAATAAAAGCCTTTGCTATGCGGAGAAGCAATAGTGAGATTGGCGTTGACCGGTTGAGACCCGATTGCAGTGACAACAGCCTTCGGAGCGTTCCCGATGAGGAATTTATCCGAAGCATCCATGGCGGGACCCACCAAACAATTGCTGGTCGCCCCGCCCCAAGTTCCGGAGGTTTGAGTATTGGAAGAGATTACTTTGGGGGCATCAGACGGTGTTGGCGCCGGCACGTAAGTGTAGGTAGTTGTCGTGAGCGTATAGGTTCCTGGGCAGCAGTTTGGCGCGTTTGCGCTTGAGTGATCAGTTGAACAGATCGGAGGTGCACCAGGGGAAAGGGGTTGAGAAGTGGCCGCAAGCCCTGTGGCGATATGATTATCGCTATAAGCTTGAATGATTCCGTCATGAGCGCCTGCATCGCTGACGTTGTTGATGCCCACCTGCATTGTGAGTTGTGTGGCACCCTGCCCGGCATAATATTGATAATAGGCGAAATCTTTTCGGATTCCATAGGCACATCGGGTCCCGCTGGGAAACTGGTAGTTGAGAGTAGCACCTCTATAGTAGAGGTCTGCCTCGGGGGCTTCTATCACGCAGCGGAGATCCTGTGGGGTGGAGTCCTGAGTTACGAGGCAGGGTGAGTTAATCCAGGGTGTGTTTGCTAAGTGAGTGTACATGGTGGTGCCGACAGGGGGTAGGATTTTGACAAAAAAGTCAGAAGCGGGCGGGGAGGGGCTGGCGCTGGGACTCGGGCTGGGGCTCGCATTAGGTTTCGGAGTTCCTTTGCATGCACTTGTGAAGAGCGAGAGTCCGCTCAAAAGAATGACTAAAGTGGCACGCACGACGAGTGCTCGAACGCGAGAGTTCATGATCTCTGTTCGGCATGAGATCGGGACAGCTTGATTTTTTTGCGCCTTTTATTTTTTAGTCAATAGATTCATTCATTTCAAGGGTTTGTTTGAGCCCTTGGAGTACGAGGTCAGGCAAAAGGTAGTCAAAAACCCGTTCTGATTCGAGGAGTCGGGAAAATCCTCCGGTGCCGATGAGGATGGTATTGTCTCCATGGAAATAGGTTTTCTTGATTTGTTCGCTAATCCCTCGAAGGGCGTAGAGGTTTGAAAAATAAAGCCCGTTTTGAATGCTCTCTACAGTAGATCGTCCGATGAGTTCTTGGGGCTTGATGATTTCAACTGCCGGTAGTTTGGCTGTTTTGGATTCAAGCGCTTCCATAGAGATTCTAAATCCTGGCAGAATGAGTCCACCCAGGTATTCTTTATCTGCCGAAATGACGCAGAAGGTCGTAGCGGTTCCGTAATCAACAATCACAAGATTTTTCTGAGGAAAAAGCTGGACTGCTGCGACTGAGTTTGCGATTCGGTCCGCTCCAACTTCCAGGGGGTTGCGGTATTTAATTTTGAGTCCCGTTTTAACGCCTGCCTGGAGAATAAAAGGCTGAAGATCAAAGTACTTCGTGCAGGCTCCTCGAATCGAATGAATCACATCGGGTACGACTGAGCAGATGGCTATTTTGCGAATGGCTCGAGGGTCGACCCCATTTTCCCGGAGGACGGATCGAAGAAAAACCCCAAACTCATCCGAGGAGTTTCCGTTTTTGCTCGTTTTTCTGAATTGAAACAAAATCTCGTTACCCTGAAAAACTCCGCCATAAATTTGGCTATTTCCGACATCAAGCGCTAGAATCATAATGGATTTTGCTCCTTGTGAGAATTTCGAATCAGGGTGAGTAGACTTTCTGCCAGGTGCCCCTTGGTTTGGCCCTCGGCTACGATATGCGTTTTTGAAAAGATGCGAAACGGGTGTTGCCCACTTTGCTCGACAATTTCTCTGAGATCGTTGTGGACGACCCAATCGATCTCGGGATGGCGGGAGAGCTTCTCAACCGCTCGTGACCTTTCTGTCGGTTCAGTGGTGTCAGTGAGTTTAAACGCAATAATTTGAGTGCTGCTGGGGTGAGTCGAGTAATTTTTTAGTCGTTCGACGATTTTGAAATTTTTGGTCAGTTGGATGGAAAGTGGGTTTTGAGCGGACGAGATTTTACCCGGGTATGGATGGAGCACGGAAAAATCACTGACTGCCGCGGCGTGAATGACGGCGTCAAACCGGGTGGCGCCGAGTGTCTTGCGTAGGGTTTGGTCCAGGTTTGCAAAAGAGGTGTATTCGATGAGGGTCATTTTTAAGCGAGGCCGCTCCGATCCCAGTCCGCAAAGAAGGTGAGTTTCGATACCATTCTGGGTGAAATGATCTGCAATCCAGGCGCCAGTTTTGCCGGTGCTGAAATTCGAAATGTACCGAACTGAATCGATGGGTTCGCGGGTGGCCCCCGCGGTGATCAAAACTCTCATGAATCGTCCCTGGCTCCGTCGAGTAATTTTTCTGGAATCTGAGGGCCTTGTGCTGAAAAATGCTTGAGAATAGCGGCGTACATCGTTTCGGGCTCCATGAGGCGCCCTGGGCCTTCTTCTCCGCAGGCCTGATGTCCCGTTTCTGGGTAGAGAATTTTGATTCCCCAGGCCTGCAGTTTGCGCAGAGAGTCTTGGGTGGCGGGGTGAAGAAACATTTTGTGGTTCATGGCGGGGGCGATCCAGTAGGGTTTATGTCCGATTTCATAGCTGAGAAAAAGCGTACCGATCGCATCATCGCCCAGTCCTAGAGCGAGTTTATTGAGAGTAGAAGCACTCGCCGGACAGACCAGAGCTAAATCCGCCCACCGGGAGAGGTGAATATGATCCATCGCGCGCTGGCTTTCGTAGAGATTGACGAAAGGAGGTCGCCCGGTGAGTCCTTCGAGGGTAGATCGCCCGATAAATTCGAGCGCTGAGGAGGTCGCGACCGTTTGTACTTCAAAATCATTTTGGATGAGTTTTGAAATCAATGCACAGGCTTTGTAGCAAGCGATTGAGCCTGATAATTGAAATAAAATTTTACCTTTAGACATTGTCGATGAGTCTCACTGCTCCGAGGCGGACTGCTCCGAGTCTGCGCCCGAATCGTTCCTCAATGTAGTCGACTTCAAAACCTTGGTTTTTGAGTTCGTCGATGGCCTCTTGAGGAGACGCCGAGTTTTTTAAGACTTTCGGGAAGAGAGCCGCCTTTTGTCGGTGTTCCGGGGTTAAACGTCGATTTCTAGAGCTCATCGCTAAGCCATCTGCCTCGCGAAGGGTTGGGCATGGAATGATCTGAGTCGGGATAAAAAACGCTTCAGCCATGCCCTGAATCAGGCGGAGTTGTTGAAAGTCTTTTTCGCCAAAATAGGCGCGGGTGGCTTGAGTGAGGTTCAATAGCTTTAGAACCACCGTGAGCACTCCGTCAAAGTGCCCTGGGCGGTGAGCCCCACAGAGCACTTGGCTTTCTACTTTTTCAGAGACTTGATAGCGATATTGATCGGCGTAAAGATCCGTGATTTCCGGTGAGATCAAAAATGATACGCCCATCGATTCGATGAGGGCCAGATCCTCTCGAGGGGTTCTTGGGTAGTGGGTGAGATCGCTGGGGTCATTGAATTGAGTGGGGTTGACGAAAATACTCACTGCCGTGAAGTCGTTTTCTTGCTGACTTCTTTGCATGAGAGAGAGATGTCCGTCATGCAGCGCGCCCATCGTCGGGACAAAGCCCAGGGTCTTTCCCAAGAGGCTGCTTTTGAAGTCCATCCATTCCGGAATTGATTGAAATACTCGAGTCATTTCTGCCTCCTATTGGTAAGTCTCACTGGGATTGGGAAAGCTTCCTGCCAACGTTTCTTTGTGAAACTGGTTGAGGGCATTACGAATGGATTCAGCTCCGTTAAAAAATTTTCGCACAAATTTAGGTTGATGCCCGACACTCAGTCCGAGGAGGTCATGATAGACTAAGACTTGTCCGTCGACCTGAAGACCTGCTCCAATGCCGATGATAGGGATCTGGAGGAGGTCTCGAATTTCTTGAGCCAGGCTCTGAGGCACACATTCTAAGACGATCGCAAAACAACCGAGTTTTTCGAGTTCCTGGGCTTGAAATCTCAAATGTTTTTGCGCGTCTTCAGTTCGTCCTTGGACTTTGTAGCCACCGATTTGTTGGATAAATTGTGGGGTGAGGCCCAAGTGTCCCATGACGGGAATCCCGGATTGGATCAAATGGAGAATGGTAGTTTCATGCCCGTCCAAACTTTCCAGTTTGACCGCGTTTGCTCCCGCTCGGAGGAGTCCGCCCGCAACGTCTACTGCATGTTCGGGGCCTTTTCTGAAAGAGAGAAATGGCAGATCTGAGATGATAAATTTTTGGGGAGCTCCCCTTCGCACAGCTGCGGTGTGGGTTGACATCATCTCGGGCGTGGCGTGAATCGTGGAGTCGAAGCCATGAACCACCATGGCGGCGCTGTCGCCGACCAAAAGGCAGTCGATCTCGGAGTCACCTACAGCCTTGGCGCCCAAAAAGTCGTAGGCAGTGACCATCGAGATTTTACGTTTTTCGAGTTTCATTTTCTTAAATTCCTCTT
>CAINWE010000068.1 GCA_903854365.1 Oligoflexia bacterium | reverse complement strand
CTCTCGCCATTATACTGAGCTTGCTGAGTGCCTCCCATCCCACCAGTTTCTCGAACCGAGGCTGCTGCGCCCGTACAGACGATCCGCATATTCAGTCGCCTAGCCAAGGTCGCAGCACTCGCTTTTGAATCCATGACCGACCCGCCAGTTGCCGCTGGAGGTGCCGACGGGTCCGGTTCTGCGCATCGATCTGAGCTAACTTTTAAATCTGTCGATAAAATCTGACCGGAATGACTACTAGGGGGCATCACCAAAAAAGAAGGGCCGCAGCCGACACAATACACTAAAAAAAATAGTCTAATTAAAATCTCGCCGTACTGCATCACTCTCTCAATCTCAATCCCACTCAGCGCTCGAAGATGAGTTAAACCGGTCGGAATGTATGGAATTTCCAAACCCCCCCCTAGAGCAAGACTTAGGCCACGAAAATTGAGCTCGTTTTGAGGAGAAACTATTAAAGTCGATTTCAAAAATGGAATAGCAGTGATAGTTTTGAACCAGAAATTAGGTCAAACCTCTTCCGGAAGGAATTGCCTTGCTAGCACCGACGAAACGACCCATAAAAGCACCTCGAACGATTTTTGATGTTCTCTACGGATTTATCCCGATCACAGAGTGGGAGGAGCGAATCATCAACTCCCCCTTCTTTCAACGCTTGAGGTGGATCAAGCAACTCGGCTTTGCGAATTATATCTTCCCGGGAGCCGAGCACAATCGATTTGCTCACGTCATCGGAGTGATGCACTCGATGGACCAGATGCTTCGATCTCTGGGTTTAGCGGTGTCGGACGCTGAGCTTTTCGATCCAAAGGCCAAAAGCGCAGCCGCACTTTTCCATAAAAGCATGAGAATCTCTGCACTTCTCCATGATGTGGGTACCTTTCCGTTTAGCCACGCTATTGAATATGCCTACATTCGCCACGGCAACGACCAACGTCGCACGAAAAGTAAGGCGAAAAATTTACCCAACTCCCACGAACACCTGGGATCATTTATTATCAAAAACACTGACTACGACGGCGGAATTACCCGAATCTTAAATGACTACGGATTTGATGTGCATGCCATCTCTAAAATCATCAAAGGGGACTCAGACGTCCTCATCGCCAACCAACTCATGCACTCGGATCTCGACGCCGACCGTATGGATTATCTCATGCGAGACTCCTACTACACGGGAATTAAGTACGGACAATTTGACCGCGACTATATCCTAGCCAATTTGGTCACTTTTGACGTCGGTGATGGGCAGCTTGCTTTCGGGGTTCGAGAAAACGCGGTGCACGCGGTTGAGGACTTTCTGATTGCTCGATTTAGCTGGTATAGCCAAATTATTAAGAATCCTGGCTCTGCAAAATTCGACATTATTTCATCGCATGTCGCCCAGGCATTTTTAGAACACGACTTCCTCCATCAATTTCATGATCTTCTGACCATGATTGAGGATCGTGATCAGCGATTTTTTTGGTGGAACGACATTTACTTTATGACTCAGTGCCAAGAGGTACTCTTTAAGAAGTTAATCAAAAACCCAAGAATCGCTGAGCTCACCGAAATGCTCCTGTACCGGCATCCCCCAAAAACGGTCTATCATCCCCTATTCAATCATCGAATTCTGACCAGTAACGGCAACGAAAAGGAGAAAGAAACGCTCATCCCGAAAATTAATAAGTTTGTTGGGCAGCTCCAAAACATTCTCGAAAAACATGGTACCGGCAAGGAGTGGCTACTCGCCGATATTCCGGAAAGGGACGTCGTTTTCACTCGAGGCATTGGGCACATCGTCAAAAAACGAAGTACTGACAACCTTTACAAAGAGCGAGATCCAATCAAAGTGGTGTCCAAGCGCGGAACCCCCTCCCTGCTCGTAGAACTCGACAACACCTTGATGAAGCACCTCTCAGGATTTATCAACTTTGTTCCCAGCGTTTATGCAAACGACTCTGCTGTCAAACTTCTCCGATCAAAGCGAATGATTGAGTAATCTTGACCTGATTAAGATCAAAGGAAGGTCGCTGTGCTGCCAACGCTGTTCAAGAGCCTAGGCCGTGAGGGCCTGGAAGGCTTTTTCAGGACGGTAGCAGGCTGCCTCCACCCAATGAGTCCACGCGGGTTTTTTTGCCCCGTCCCAAGCAGCGAGAGACAGAGCGACTCGAGCCACTTTATGCCGCGCACGCAAGGAAACTTCTGAAGACGATCCTATCGCCGACTGAAGAAATCGATTCCAAGTTTCAGCGTATTTTTTACTGAGGACTTCCTCAACCTGCGCTCCCGTGAGCCGCCCCGGTGGGCCGCCCCAGTGTTCATAGGCAAAACTTTGCGCCTGCATAACTCGAGTGCGAAGACTTGCAAGGCGTGCAGAGGTCTCATCTAGGGGATACGATGATTCGGTACTCTCTCTGCCCTTCCAAACCAACACACAATCCAGACGATCGAGAACAGGGCCCGAGAGCCGAGCGAGGTAGGAAGAGGCCGCAACCCTAGAACAGCGACAACGCGCAACGCTCGAGGCGCTTTCGAGAGGATACGAGGTACCCTGAGAGGAGACAGGAAGCCCGAGTGCCACCGGCCATCCTCCACACGGGCAGAGATTACCCGTACCAATGAACTGAAACTCACTCGGAAGCTCAAATGACCCATGAGCGCGAGTCACGCTCACTTTTCTGCGCTCAAGTGGCTCTCGGAGCGACTCCCGACTATCCCGATTCCACTCCGGAAACTCGTCAGCAATGAGTAGACCCCCATGAGCTAACGAATACGCACCTGGACGAATGAGTCCCGACACACAGCCTCCGACCAGCGCGGCAGGCCTGACCTGTGGGCCAATCCATCGGATCGGCACAGCCGCGTAATCAATCGACCCGGAGACCGTTTGAGAAGCGAGGTGAGTCGTGTGGGACGACATCTGCGCCAACTCCAAAAGTAAAACTTGCCGCAATCGGTCCTGAGGAGACAAATCCGGCTGAAGCCCCACGATCCACTCGACCAGCTGACTCTTGCCGACGCCCCTCGGACCCAGAATCAGAAAATGATGCTTACCCGCAACCACCATGCCCACTAGGCGCTCCAAAGCGGGCGTGAGCGGAAGCAAATTCGACACTCGATCGGCTCTATCTGAATCCACTTCGGCACTCAAGGCAGGGATCGAAGGTAGAGCCTCGACCCCCTCCGGGCGGCCCTTTTTCCAGGGAGAAAGCCTTTCCCACGCTTCTCTCAAAGTCGAAACAGGGATCAAAACGGGCGCAGCTCCAGACATCTCTCCGCTCTGAGCTAGGCAGTCCAAAGCCTTTTGTGCAGCTTCGGACTCTTTGTCGCAAATGATTACCGCCTCCATCCCTTCTTTCCAGGCCGCATAAAGCGATCTGGTCAGCTGCCCAGCCGGTTTGACCGATCCGTCTAACCCGAGCTCCCCCCAGGCCCCAATCCGCGTTTGAGAGACCTCCGTTGCGGCCAAAACACTCAAAGCCACCGCAAGATCAAGGCCCGTACCTCTCTTTTTAATGTCCGCCGGGGATAAATTCACCACGACCCTCCCCTTGGGGAACGGGAGCTGACTCGAATCGATTGCAGCTCTGACGCGCTCCTTGGACTCGGAAACCTCCGGACCTGGTAAACCGACTAAATGAAAACTCGGGAGCTGAAAGAACGTCGCGACTTCAACTTTTTGAAGAATCGGAACAGGCTCAGTGTTCAGGGGGGCGTAAATGGACATACCCAGACCTTCAGCAAACCCGATGCCTGAGCTTCCCACAGAAACTCCCTCATCAGCGGACGAAACTCGGACGATGAGAATTCAAATCGGACCCCCGAGGAAACCCATGAGTCTCAAACACTTGGGCCCTCTGAGAAGCTCTCCAGATTGAGCACCAAGCTCGCGTCACCTCGTCGGAGGTCAAAAGCAACTCTGCCATTTAAAAATATTGATCAAATTCCGATCAATCATGAGATTGACTGACCTTAACCAGGGACTAAAAATGACTCAATGCAGGAGAGCACCTTCAATTTTTAAATTACTGATCGCGTTTGCTTCACTATGCGTTCTGAATGGGGGCAACTCCCTAGCTGACTGTAAAAGCAAAGTCATCACTCAAAAGGCTCAGGCCAGCTGCGAAATCACGACAGATTCAAAGAGTTTTATTCTCCCTATCGCAAATCCAGAACTCTGTCTGGGATACTGTGGGCTCAGTGAAAAAGACAAATACGAAAATTATGTTCTGAAACGGATTGTCAAAGTCCATTCAGAATGTTCGCGTCAACCTCTCAGCCCTCTCGGACTCAAGCGCCTTCAGACCCTGTCTCAACCGATTGAGCTCCTCCTCCAGGCCCATGGAATTCGGGACAAAGGCCTGGTCAATCAAGCTCGCGCAGCCGATCTCCTTTCACAAACACTCAGAACCTACACCCAGCAAAAACTACAGGCCACCCACGAAGCCTCAAAACTAGAAAAAATCAATCAGGCCTTCAGCTTCTTTTTTAAAAAAGATCCTGACTCGAAAAAGACTCCCCTCGAAAGAATTTCTACTATTTTTTCAGCCTCCATGCCGAGTCCCGAGCAAGACCCAACCCGTGCTCATCGCTATCTGCGCAAACTAACTGAAAGACTTTTTGACCAACAGGTCGAAAATCCTCTGCACTTTGTTTCCCACGGCGTTGACCACTCACTCAACGTAGTGGACTCGATGAGGGATTTAAGTGCTAAGAACCCAGCCATCGTTGACGCGGTGAAAAACAAATATCGGGTTGACGAAACTGAGGCAAAACTGATCCTTGAAATTTTAGCCCTCAGCCACGACTTAGGCTATCCCGGTGTCGGAGCCAGCGAAAAACCGATCCATGGTCCAATTGGAGCCGACTACCTCAAGGAAGTACAAGGTGACTTTCTTGAATTCATTCACACTCCAAGCGCCAGACGGGACGCGATTGCTCAAGACCTACTGACGTCGGTTCACAATCACTCTGCTGACAAAATCGATGAGTCCTTCCCCGTAAAACTGATCACCAAGGACCATCAGGTGGTACTCACCCAAGTTGCCGACCTCGAGACTATCATCAACATTCGAGACTTAGCCGTTGAATCCGTAGAACATCATGGGCTCGACGCCGAGCAACTCAAGGAGGTTCGAAGAATCTTCTCCACACAGCCCAATCTCAAACTCACCTCAGTTCAAACCGCCTTTCAGGGCAGAAAAGCCGTTATCCATCCGGAGCACCCAGGACATCCAGAGCACGCCGAGGAGGACGCTGAAGGGCCCCATCATCACCACTCCCAACCCGACCCTCATTTCGGACTGCAATACAGTGAAGCTGATTTATTGACACATCCACTCGAGGCCTCCATACGCCTCACCGACAATATGGATGTTCTTCCGTCCAGAATGACGCCGCTTCAAAGATCTCCTGCTTTTCGAGCCGTTTACCACCTTCTGGGCAATGGACCGGATACAGCTGCGATCAATTACCTCGAAGCCGTCAAATCGGCTCGCCCTGAAGAAGTCGGGTCTGGAGTAAACTGGAAAAAAGAGTTCAAAAAACAGTTTCCGACTACCCTCCCCGAAGATGCACTTACCCGGGTGAAACACCCAGATGAAGCGAGAAAATTCCTCGTAGAACGGGTGATACACACGGCGCTCAATCGTCCAGAACATGCGACTTTAGCAGAGTCTGTCAAACAGGAAATCCGAGAGGCCGCCACGAGACTGAGGCCCATCGAGCTCTTCCATTTTGGAGGGACGGAGTCGCTTCAAAGCATCACTCTTCGCGTCCGTGACGGCATCCCCGAGATCCTGATTGTAGTAAACGAAACCCAATACAACGAGTTAAACCGAGTCAGAACGAACGAAAAAACCAGTCGTGGAGATACCGAGTCCGTTGGAGTCGGCGCCTATCAGATCTGGAGAGCTCGAGAGGCCCTCAGCACACTTCGGTACGGTGGCAAACCCCTCACCCTAAAAATCATCTCCACTCAAGGTAATGGAGTTCCACTCAGTGCGAACCGCGAGCGATCCCCAGCAGGGTGATTCACACACTTCTAAGAACCTCTTCGGCCGACTTTACGATCCTTTCACTGCGTTTTGCATAACACGTAGAACACTTCCGAAACGCTGCGACGAAGACCCAACCACACGAGTCCAAGCAGAGCTTGCACGCCATCCCCGCGAGACAGTCGTCGCAGAACTAGCATGAGCATGACTACGAGTGACTGACGTAGCACCCACAGACGGACTCCTCCCGAATGCCTGACCCAACCGCGCACGATGCGCACGTTCATGATTCAAAAAATGCTGTCGATTAGCCACATCAGTGGGTTCTAACAGGGACTCAT
>CAINWE010000067.1 GCA_903854365.1 Oligoflexia bacterium | reverse complement strand
TGATGTGACTGGAGTTCAGACGTGTGCTCTTCCGATCTGACGGGAGGCACCGCCCAGCACTTTCCCCCTGCTCCGTCCCCCTGGGCGTCCCCCTGGGCGTGATACCCCGCGCCCAACCCTTTCCCCGTGCTCCGTCCCCCTGGGCGTGATAAACCCTCGAGTATGCAAAATTTAAAAAAACCGCGGCGCGCGGCCAGCCTCCTCGTCCTAGGGCTCGTGGGTAGTTTCTTTGGGAGCGCGGGGCTCTTTCTCTCGCAAGGCCCCGATTTCGATTTAGTGCTAGACCGCCGTATTCCCAGCAAACTGAGCGCCGAGCACCTCGATCGCAATCTCAGCTCCCCCTCTCGATGGACTCAATGGTTTCACTCCCTGAGTCAAGTGATCGGTCCCAACACCGTCGAAAAAGGGGCTCAGTTCACCCTTAAAATTGACCCTAAAAAGGGAAAACGAAAGCAATTCGACCTCCAAGCTCGAGTCATTGACTTTATTCCGGGTCGTCTCCTAAGACTCGAAATTACCCAAGACTCATCCGGCCGTTTGACCCATCTGTTTGACCATCTCGAGTGGAAGATCGAGATCGAACCCGTCGAGTCCAATCGCCCGCTCCGAGTGAGATCTGGGCCTCCGCCCCAATCGATGATTCGGGGCCTGGGCGTGGCCCACACTCATCACTGGCGTGCGCGCCTTTTCGGTCGACTAGCTGAAAAAATCGTGATGAACCAAGTTTTCTACCCCAACCTCATCCAACTCGCCGACTTACAGCAACCGTTTGCAATTGACGAAGCGCCGCACCTTCCGGCCGGATCTCTTTGAGCGGCTCGACCCCTTGAGTTAGTACCCGATCATGTTAGGCTAAAGGGATGAAACTCACTCAATACCAGCCCCAACTCACCGCGCAATTTGTTGCCCAAGCATTGCAACTCCAAATGCACGCGGTCCCCGAGATCGAATTCACTTCAGTCACGACTGATTCACGCAAAGTCGTTCCAGGCTGCCTCTTTGTGGCGATTTCTGGAGAAAAACTCGATGGCAACGAATTTATTGAGGCGGCAATCCAAGCAGGGGCGACCGGAGTCCTCTGCCGACGCGGAACAAAAAGCCCCGAACAGAAGCCAGTCGCCGTGTTCCAAGTTGAAGACACGCTTCAAGCTTACCGACGTTTGGCGGCCCGATGGAGACGTGAATTTTCTATTCCGATCGTCGTGGTTGCCGGAAGTGCTGGAAAAACTACAACTAAAGAGCTTTTAAGCGCCATTCTTCGGGGCCGCTGGAAAACCGTTTTAAAGACTCAAGGCAGTCAAAATGGTTTCGTCGGCATTCCGATGACCCTCCTAGAACTTCGGAGCGAACATCAGGCCGCCGTCATCGAAGTCGGTATTGATGCACCCGGCGCCATGGCAGAGCACATGACCCTCGTATCACCCACTGCATCAGTTCTCACTGCGATTGGCCCCGAGCACCTCGAAAAACTTCGTGACATCCCTACTGTTGCTCAAGAAGAAGGCATCGCACTCTCGCACGTCGCAAAAACCAAAGGCCTTGTGGCAGTGTCGCTCGATGACCCCTGGATTAAACCTCATGCGACGACCTTGAAAGACGGCCAGATCGTGACTTTCACCCTCAATGCAGGCCTTCCTGACCCAGCGGACGCCAACGCAAGCGATACTCTTCGGGGCCACTTCAACCCAGATGGACAAACGATCACCTTTCAAGGAGTGGGTCTTGAGAAAACAACGGTCGCCCTCCCCCTTTTAGGGAAACACAATGCGTCCAACCTGCTAGCAGCACTGAGCATCGCTGCCGGACTCGGCCTCACTCAGGACGAGATCCTAAGCGGTCTCGCTCAGTTCACTGGAGCCGAAGGCCGCTCGGAACTCCAAGAACTGCCTGGACCGACCACGGTCATCTGCGACTATTACAATGCTCAACCCGCATCCGTGCGAGCCGGACTCGAGCTCCTCAATGATTTGAGTCGATTTCACCCGAGCACCACCCCCCCCATGAGCCAAAAACTCAGTCCGACTGCACGACCGGCTCGCTGGGCGTGCCTCGGTGATATGCTTGAACTCGGCGAAAACGAAGAGGCCTTCCATCGTGAAATTGCGCCTCAACTCATTCAACTAAAAATTGAAAATGTTTATTTATTCGGTCCCCGAATGCGAGCGCTTTACGAAGAGCTCAAAAACCTTAGATTTCAAGGGCGTCTCGAGCATTTTGAAACTCAACTCGCCCTCGGCAAAATGCTCACCCAATGGGCCAAACCCGGAGACACCCTCCTCATCAAGGGCTCACGGGGCATGAAGATGGAAGAAGTTTGGAAAGTTCTCGAGGCTCATGCTAAAGGACATTGGACCTAATTTTTAGACTCACTTCCATGAAAGCCACGATTCTTCAACCCACTCCTGAATCCATCCACCGGGTCGCCTCAGCCCTGCAAAGCGATGAAGTCATCGGCATGCCTACCGAGACCGTTTACGGTCTTGCGGGCAATGCCCGTTCGCAGCTGGCTTTAGCCCGCATTTTTGAGACCAAGGAACGACCTACGTTCGACCCTCTGATCGTTCATATCGGCCCCCTCTCCCAAGGACTCGAATCACTCCGTTCATTAGATCTGGTGGATTTAGCCGCGCTTCCAAAATCATCGCTAAAACAACTTGAAATCCTCATCCAACAGTTTTGGCCTGGGCCCCTGACTTTGGTCCTCCCCAAGCACGCGAGTATCCCGGATTTAGCTACCAGCGGCCTACCCTCAGTGGCAATCCGCATGCCCCGGCATCCTGTTGCGCTGGCCCTGATACAGGCGGCTCAAATGCCCCTCGCCGCTCCCAGTGCGAATCGATTTGGCAGAATCAGCCCCACTACGGCAGATGCCGTCCAGCAAGAACTCGGTGATCGAATCTCATGGATTCTCGACGGAGGCGCCTCTGCCATCGGAGTCGAATCCACTATTTTAGGCCTGACGCCCGCGCAGCATTGGGTAATCCTCCGACCCGGCGGCACCCCCCCTGAAAAGATCGAAGAGGCTCTCGGGATCCAACTCGAACATGGTTACGGCAAATACCCGGCCCCCCCAGTCCATACAAAAAGCGACAATCCAGCGATCACCCCCGAACCTCGGCTAGTTGCGCCTGGAATGATGGAAAGCCATTATGCCCCCAGAACTCCCCTATTTTTACTCCCTAGCGAACTTTCTGCCCTGACCCCTGCTGACTTCGAGGCCATCCGCGAGCAAGTCAAAACTCGAGCGAGCTCCCATCAGCCCATCGGACTCCTCCTGATGCGAGGGGATCCCCGATCGGCGGAGAAAGCCTTCGCCCGCGTTCTCGGCCACGCCGTTCAATGCCACAGTCTCTCCAGTTCAGGAGATCTCCACGAAGCTGCGCAGAATCTGTTTTCTGAAATGAGAACCCTCGACTCTTTGGGCCTGGCCCTCATTTTTTCTGAGCCTTGCAGCAAAACCGAAGGACTCGGATTCGCGATCTCTGACCGCCTCAAAAGGGCCAGCGCAAAGCCCTCGTCGACCCCCTCGTTTTGAGCAAACTTTTGTGATATGCCTTCGACCATCCGAAGGAGAATCATGTTTACAGGAATCATTGAAGCCCAGGAGCGCGTCCTCCGAACTGAGAAACAAGTCGATTCGCTCCAAATTACACTCCCCTGTCACTTTACCGGAGTCGCCCTCGGAGAAAGTATTGCCGTGAATGGCGCCTGTCTCACAGTGGCCCAAATTCTCCCACCGTCTCTACCCGAATCAGTTCAAGACTTAGTGTTTTTCATCAGCGCAGAAACCCTCGAAAAGACGAACCTCGGTCAAATTCAGAAAAATTCATCTGTGAATCTCGAGCGAGCGATCACTCTCAACACGCGTCTCTCCGGACACCTCGTTCAAGGCCACGTCGACGGCCAGGCTCGCCTTCTTGAAATCTCGTCGGTCGGAGAGAGCTATCAAATGAAATGGCAAATCGCTACCCCCCTTGGACGATATTGCATTCCCAAGGGCTCCATCACACTGAATGGAGTGAGTCTGACAATTAATTCTATTTTGAATTTTGAAAATCAGAATACTGTTTTTGAAATTATGGTGATTCCTCATACCTGGACTCACACCAACTTGTCACAACTCCAAGTCGGCGATACCGTCAACTTGGAAGTCGATCTTTTAGCTAAATACGTGGAGCGCCTATGCCAACCCTTAATGCAGCACTCGAAGATCTAAAAAACGGTAAAATGGTCATTCTCGTCGACGACGAAGACCGTGAAAACGAAGGAGACCTCGTCCTTTCTGCGCATCAAGTGACCCCCGAAGCGATTAACTTCATGGCCACGCATGCGAGGGGATTAATTTGTCTTTCCTTGAGTGCGCAACGGGTGGACGAACTCCAGCTCCCGATGATGGCCCAGCGCAACCAATCCCCTAAACAAACCGCATTTACTGTATCGATTGAGGCAAAAGAAGGCGTGAGTACCGGCATTTCAGCTCATGACCGCGCCCAGACTATCAAAACTGCAGTTGATCTTAACCGCGGAGCAAGTGATCTCATTTCTCCGGGTCATATTTTTCCGCTCCGAGCCCAAGATGGCGGAGTGCTCGTGCGAGCAGGCCATACCGAAGGCTCTATTGACCTCGTCAAACTCGCAGGACTTCCTCCCGCGGCCGTGATCTGCGAAATCATGAACGAAGACGGAACCATGGCTCGTCTAGAAGACTTGAGTGCCTTTGCAAAAAAATACGACCTCAAGATCGTCAGCATCAAGGAAGTCATCGCACGAAGAATGGAAAGCGAGAGCCTCATTGAAGAAATCGCTCAAGCTCGCCTCCCCACTGAATTTTCAGAAAAGGACTTCGACCTTCATGTCTTCCGAAGTCTCATCGACGGCACTGAGCATGTCGCTCTGGTGCGCGGCCCGATCACCAGCCCAGCTCTCGTGAGGGTCCACTCCGAATGCCTCACGGGCGACTCTTTTGGCTCCCTCCGTTGTGATTGCGGCCCGCAGCTCAAGGCAGCCCTCAAGCAAATCGCTGAGTCAGAAAGTGGCGTCCTCGTCTACATGCGGCAGCACGAAGGCCGAGGAATCGGATTGGGAAATAAAATCAAAGCCTATGCTCTGCAAGACGGCGGGATGGATACGGTAGAAGCCAACCACCATTTAGGATTTCAAGCCGACCTCAGACACTACGGCATTGGCGCACAAATTCTCAAAGCCCTCGGAGTCAAGCAACTCAAGCTCCTCACGAATAACCCCAAAAAAGTAATCGGCTTAGAGGGATACGACATCGCCATCATCGAGCAAGTACCTATTGAATCAACACCCAACGTTCACAATGAAGCTTATTTAACTACAAAAAAAGAGAAACTCGGCCATACGCTTTCACTTGAAAAGGGAGCGGCTGCCGCAAAATCAAAAGTTAAATCAGGAGTAAAAAGCAATGCTTAGATTCGCAATGGTCGTAAGCCAGTTTAATGATGAAATCTGTAACGGCCTGAAGGCAGGCGCGCTTTCTTATTTACGAGAAAACGGAATCGAAATTGCGGCTACTGACCATTTTTCGGCGCCGGGGGCTTTTGAAATCCCACTCCTGGCTCAAGCGCTTGCCAAGACCGGAAAATACTCGGGCGTCATCTGCCTCGGCTGCGTCATCAAAGGTGACACGGCTCATTTTGAATTTATTAGCTTAGGTGCAACCGTGGGTATCATGCAAGCCATGCTGACGACCCAAACCCCCATTAGTTTTGGGATTTTAACGACCTACACGGAAGAGCAAGCCTTGGCCCGCAGCAGAACTGAAGGAGTTCATGCTGCAGAAAACAAAGGCAAAGAAGCGGCAGCAGCTTGCCTCTCCGCAGCAAGAACTCTGAAGCAAATCGAGAAAACCCCGAATGCCCCGTAAGCACCAACACCCTCACGAACACGCCCACGACGGGCATTCGCACTCATCAGAACATACCCACCTCCACTTGGGTCACTCTCATCACTCTATGGACCAAGCTCCTCAAGCGATTACTCGAGCCATGCTGATCACCTTGGTGTTTATGGGGGTTGAATTCGCCGGCGGATGGTTCTCGAATAGTTTGGCACTGATTTCAGACGCCGCCCATATGCTCACCGATGTCGGGGCAATGCTCCTCAGCCTTTTCGCGCTCTGGATCGCGAGACGTCCCATCACTCTCACCATGAGTTTTGGGTATCATCGCGCCGAAATCCTCGGTGCCCTCACGAGCGGCCTCCTCATTTGGCTCATCTCTGGCGTCCTCATTTATGAGGCTGTGGTAAGAATGGCTTCCCCTCCCGATGTGCAAGGTCCAGTGGTTTTTATCATCGCCCTCATCGGCCTCATTGCCAATCTCGTCAGCATGAGAGTTCTCCACTCGGCCAAATCGCACAACCTCAACGTTCGTGCTGCCTACTTGCACCTCCTCGCCGACTCACTCGGCAGCGTCGGGGCAATTATTGCAGGCGCAGTCCTTTGGTTCACGGATTGGAAACTCATTGACCCCATCATCACAATTGTCTTCGCCGTCCTCATGTTGGTCAGTTCCTGGAGCCTCGTCAAAGAGGCCATCGAAGTCTTGATGGAGTCCACCCCCCAAAACATCGATCCCCACCAAATTCAAAAAGAACTCCAAGCCCTACCGCAGGTCCAAGAGGCACACGACCTTCACATTTGGTCCGTGTCCAGTGGTCGCCTGGCGTTGAGCGTCCACCTGGTCTCGGACGCCCCCCAGACCGTCCTACCCGCCGCCCACGAACTCTTAGACCGCCACTTTGGGATCATTCACACGACGATCCAAATCGAACACCCCGAGCAATTTCAATCAAAGCGATGCTACGACTGCATGCCGCTTGAGTTGAGAAAAAAAAGGTGATACTAGATATGACTCTATTGATGGTTGGATGCACCCGTAGCTCAGTTGGATAGAGTAGCTGGCTTCGAACCAGTTGGTCGGGAGTTCGAATCTCTCCGGGTGCGCCATTCATTTCAAATACTAATCAAGCCTCAGGGTACGAAGCCTTCCGCAACCTCTCGCGCACTACCTCCCGAATAACGCCGCAAACACCTGAATCAAACCACTTTTCGAAGAGAGCTTCCCTCGATTCAAATGAGATCGGCTGAAATCTTTTCTATCTGGAAAACGAGCGCTAGAAAACTCAGAGGCCTGAATAGAGGAAAGTACAAAGCGTTGCCCAGGTGGGGGCGACACTATACGTTCGTCAAACTCAAGCAAAGGATGCTAAACTGGGAGTAAGAGGGACTGGCTGTGTTTCAACATCGGATGAGCGATCGTACGCCGCTCAAAGTCATTATGAACTGGCATCTTCTGACCTTCAACGCGGGCTGCATTAATGCGGGGGGATTTTTAGCCACCGGCAAATTCGTCAGCCATGTTACTGGATTTGCCACATTTTTCGGAGTCGATTTCGTCGACGACCGTCCTGAATCTGCCCTCGGTATTCTCTCCGTCCCCATTTTTTTCCTCTTGGGGGCCTTCATCTCGGGCATCTTCGTTGACCGACCTCTCCAACTCAAACGAAGACCTCGCTTTGACTATGTGATGGGTTTAAGCGCAATTTGCCTTTTCCTTGCCGCTGGCGGAGGCATGGTCTTCCTGGCTCATCTCGGGCGATTTGGCGAGCTGATTAGACTCGATCAAGTTTATATTCTGCTGGCACTCTTGTGCTTAGCATGCGGACTCCAAAATGGTGCGATTACCACCTCTACCGGCAGCTCGATCCGAACGACGCATCTCACCGGCATCACCACCGACTTAGGGCTCGGCTTGGCGCGCCTCGTGACCCACCGTAGGCAATCCAAACAGTTCAATCAAGAAGTGCGCTCCAACCTTTTTCGTCTCGGAACGATTGCAGCGTTTGTGGCTGGGTCTGCTATGGGGTCTTGGTTCTTTATCAAACTCGGTTATCGTGGATTCATGATTCCAGGAATCATATCAAGCTATGCAGCCTGGCGCGGTCATACCGAGATCGCAGGCTAACAGCCCGATCCCACAGTTTGGGTACTCCCATCTGCAAAAGAGCATTGATAGCCGGTCACCGGACTACCACAAGCGGGAGACACGGTTAATATTGAGCCTGAGGAATTTGTCGAAGGACAAGTGGGCACCTGGGTACTCCCCCCACTGCTCGAGGCACCGCCAGCACCCCCGGATCCTCCGGAGCTCGAGGATCCCCCTCCCTGCTGTTGACCAGGGAGTGCCTTCAGGGCAGCGGCAATTCCTACGCCTGCAGCAGCGAGACCACCCGCCACAGCAAGTGCTGCAACTGCCTGATCAGCATGGGTCCACTGACTCGAATCTGAAGGTGACTTTGGAGATAATGCGGATGTGTGCTGAGGTACGGGAGAGGGACGTGAGCTCGAAGGATGTATGGCAATTTTGGGCTCCAAGGCTTGTCGTGCTTGACGCCCTCGCACGATAGCACTGATCCGAGTTGCAGCGAATTGCCGGGCTTCACGTGTAGCCTGCCGGGCCCTATCTTGCGTGCGCTTGAGCGCGACTTCAGCTGCCCGAGCTGCTTCCTCCGCTTGGCGCCTGTCGGCGTTTGCCTTTTGCATGACGGCTATCGGATTGACTCCACTACTTGGATGAGCAGCCCAAGCCACTGCGGGAACATAAAAACTGAGAATTCCCGCAACCAGAGCTCGATTCCTAAAATAGTTGATTTTCAAACGCAGCATAAATCGTTTTTCTCCACTCGATCGCGTCTGTTTTAGGGGAGCCCCGATGCATCTCCCTAAGACACTAAACGCAGCTTTCATTTACTTAATAGAATAACTTTTATTTACTAATTTGATCAACTGCGTCTCAAACGAGGCTTGAGTCATCAATGACCTGCCTGATCAACTCGAGCCCCAAGGGCTGACCCTCTGCTCGATGTAAGTGACTCGTATTTCTGTTACGCTGTCACCTGCAGCAACTTCCTGAGTAAAAAGGTTATGAACACCAAGGATTTAGAACTGTCTTGATCTCGCCCAAATCCCTCCAAACAGACGCTCAGCGCTCTGGATTGGCTTCATTTTTTTCTGGCTGATGTGCAAGCAGGCATTGGGCCTAAAATTCGACAATCCCTCACCGCTGGAGCGTTTCTCGATGGTGTGAACGTCGCATCGCTTTCTATGATGGCGTTTGTCATAGTGGAACTTGGCAAAGCCGCACTCATCGATTGGACTTCTCTTTTGATCGCGGTTGCTTCGACTCTCATCTTATTACGCTACCGACCTAACTCAGCCTGGCTGGTTCTAGCCGGCGGAGTGATAGGACGGGGGCTTCGTTGAACGGGAGTGATTCGATCAAGGTCAAGTTCCGAAAATATTTGACCTATTAGCCATCAAAATAGGCACTACTTAAGTCAAGTAGGCGTAGATGCATGGAAGCAGCTCGCCGTTGGCGGCCTCCCTCCGCCTCCAAAGACGCTTCCTTCAATCGATCGGAGATATTTTTCTCTTAAATAAAATTCCCTGCTACGAGAAAGGCATTGGAAAAGAAGTGGGGTGGGCCAACGACGGAGGCAGGGATTCGCGATTGCGCCGCTGACTGACTGGCGTTAACGACGTCCTACAAATGCTGGGGCTGGCTACGGTCAAAAACTCACCCTAAAATCTTTCCCGCCCAGAGTTCATCTAAAAACTGCTCAAGTGGGAGGATATAGCCCCACGGCTTTTTAAGTCTTTCCGACCCGAGATAAACTCCCCAGGCTTTCAATCCAGAGATCGCCCCTGAAGTTTGCAACGCCTCAATCCCACGGTCAAACTCAGGGCGCCATCGGGTTGTTGATTTGACCTCCAGTCCAACTAAACTCTTGGATCTGCGCCAAATAAAATCGACCTCTAGGCCGTCTGCGGTTCTCCAAAAACTAAACTCGCCGCCGCATTTTTGATAGGAGCGATACGCGAGTAACTCATTAAAAAGGTAGGTCTCGAGGAGTTTTCCCCGCTCTTCGTCTCCCAGAGTGTCATGGAGTCGCCCTTGGACTGAGCGGAGTACGCCACAGTCAAAAAAATAAAATTTAGGATGACTTACTTCCTTGATTCTGGCCTTTGGGGTCCACGTTGGCAAAAAACGCCCAATCAAAGTATCTTGTAAAACGTCAAAATAAGTACCAACCGTGGCTCTAGGAATGCCTGCATCACGGGAAATATTTGAGAGATTAGTCACCTGAGCATTCGCGAGTCCTGCAATTTCAAGAAAACGAGTAAATGACTCTACGTTACGTGTCAGCGCTTCTTCTTTGATTTCCTCCCTGAGATAAGTCCCAGTGTAGGCATCTAAGATTTCAAGACGGTCTTCCTCCTCCAGAAGGACTTGCGGCAAACAACCAAATCTAAAAATTAAATCCCAATCTAAATCCAATTCACGAAATTCTGGCCAGACTAAGGGATAAAGTTCCCTAATCAATGCTCTACCCGCTAGAAGATTTGCCTGACCTCGCTTTAACTTTCTCGCGCTCGAACCGGTGAGAGCAAACAAATATCCTTCGTCCTCAATGAGTGAGTGCACTTCATTCAACAACCCTGGGAGTCGCTGAACCTCATCCACCAGAATCCAGGTTTTTTTCGACTCCGCAAGCACCATCTGCCTAAATAGCGCAGGGTCTTGGGCTAATTTAAAAAATACCTCATTTCTCAGAAGGTCGATCCTCTTTCCTTTCGGAAAAGTTTCTTTCAACCAAGTACTTTTGCCTGTTGCACGGGGACCAAATAGAAAAAATGAACGCTTCGGGGATTCAAGCTGTCTTGTCAACATACCTGTAAATAATACGGCATTTTTTACAACTTATATAGCAATTTTCTTGAGCCTTGGGTTCCGACCCCGAATCGACCTCAATGCGTCGATCAGGTGAACGGGTCATTAGGCTGATTTGCTGCGCAAGGGGTGGTGCAATACTTGCCGTTTGGCTTGTAGCGAAGAGTAAAAGGCAAAGTAGCACTAATATTTGACATGAATAGTACAAATATATACCCAAAAGGCCCCGCGACTCTTTGATGCAATCAAACTCAAAGTTGATCTCAACCGTCGGCCTGAAAACTATTTCCTCACAGGATCGAGGCGGTTCAGTGCAAAGCAGCGATTGCGCCGCTGACTGACTGGAGCTGAAGAAGAGTAGGAATTTATTAAAGACAGCCAACTTCGTAGGGCGTTGCATTAGCATGCAAGAACTCCAAAAATCGTCAAGGCCATTTGGAAAGGACTCTCAAAGCTCAGGCCAAAAAATGCCCCGGCCACGAAGGAAAGAAAAACACTGCTCCCAGTCCTTGAACCCCCTGCTTTAGCCAGTGTGATGAGATAGGTGAGACAGGCACCGAGCACGAAAAAGGATCCGCCCAAACCTTCAGGAGGATTTTTCTTGGACCCTGGGCGCCGACCCCGAATCGACCTCAATGCTTGGATAAAGTGACAATGAAGCGACGGCGCAGCGAGAGCACTTCCGACGTCGTAGTTGAGTAAATTACCTAAGCAAACGCTCCCTATCTATTTTGGTCGTAACCCGAGACGGGTTGCTTGAGGAGGGCTGTACGCTGGCGTGGTGCAGACCTCAAAACCCAGTGCTCGACCCGTCTGAACGGTCTCATTGGCGGTGTAGCAAGGGCCATTATCCGAAAGCCATTGAACTCTGACT
>CAINWE010000066.1 GCA_903854365.1 Oligoflexia bacterium | reverse complement strand
TGCGCTCAAGGGGCTCGCTATCGAATTGGGTTTGAGAAAGTCTCCCGAGCAGAAAAAGCAGGCGCTGCTACACCAGGTGAAAGCTGAAAAAGACCTCGTCGAGCGGCATCAGGCGGCTGCACAGCAAAGTCGCAAAGATGCGAGTCTAAACGAGAAGAAGGGTGATTTTCAGTTCGCAGAGCATCACCGCCGAAGCGCGGAGATCTCAGATTGGCATGCACGGCAAGCACAAGATAGGTTAGCAGCCGCCCAAGGCAAGTTGCAAAACAAGTATAACGTTCCATCGAAATGAGCATTCTGGAATCGAGGAAGACCCAGGTGTGAAACAAGAGGCAAAAAATGAAGAGGTTTTGCCTAATCAGTCTTGCATGGCTCATGTGCTTCGTCTCGGTTGACTCTGCGGAGGCGATGCCTCGAGTCCGCCTTCATAAAGCGGTGAGTCGAGCCATGACTGCTGCATTGGCTCCCCGTGAGCGCGCATCAGGCCAAAGTCCGATGAGTGGGAGTGCTGCATCGGCAGCAAAATCTCAGGACAAATCTCTTGCGGCCGCATCTTCGTTCGCGCACCCAGGAGGGCAAGAATCGCGTGTCCGTGAGTCGTCTAGCGCGTCTGTATCCAGTGAGCCTGTCAGTCCCACGGCAGTTCAAGTGGAATTCCCTCCCGCGGGGGCGTCGGTACAGGGTCATCCTTAATCTCTTCGCTGATGCTAAGGGCTTGGAAGACTCTCGTCGAGATGGTCGTGGAAAGGGAGTGATCTCGCTCATGGGAGGAATAAAAAATGCCCCGAAGAAAGACCTCAAAAAAGCAAGACTTCTCCTTGCAAAATATCAAGCCGATCCCACTTAAAAAAGCGGTAAACCCGACGCTCGATCATGTCGCAAAATGGGTAGAGTTACTCAATGCCGCTTGAGCTCGTTTCAAGCTTGCGCCTTGCGTAAGCTCCGTCAGGGTAAAATGAGAGGTTTTAGTTTCTGCTCCTGGTGTTTGGCTTGGTTTGTCAGATTGACAGAAGGCAGATTCGGAATTACGACCAGAAGTTACGATGGAAATGATTTCTGAGTCCACTTCACCCGCGGGTGCACCTGCGTTGAATAGTTTTTTCGGTCGATTCTCGTTTTTGCAAGCTCAGGAACCGGCGGCACAGACGCTCACTGATTCTGCAGAAATTCAAAAAGTCTACCGGTATTGGCGCGTTCGCACGATGGTCGGCATGTTCGTCGGCTACGCGATTTTTTACTTTTGTCGCAAAAATCTCTCCGCTGCGACTCCCGCCCTCATTGCTGAGTTGGGTTATAGTAAAACTCAAATTGGAACGATTTGGTCGTGTCTGTATCTGACTTACGGAGTGAGTAAGATGGTGAACGGAGTGATCGGGGATCGAGCCAATCCCAGATATTTTATGGCGATCGGATTATTTTTTTCCGCGATCATTAATCTCTGCTTCGGGATGAGTTCATCTCTCGTGGTGCTCGGAGTTTTGTGGGCTTTGAACGGATGGTTTCAGGGAATGGGTTGGCCTCCGTGCGCTCGGCTCTTGACTTACTGGTACAGTCAAAGTGAACGCGGGACTTATTGGGGGCTTTGGAACACGGCTCACCAAATCGGCGGAGGGCTGATTTTGGTTTTGGGCGGTTATCTCACGGAGCATTGGGGTTGGCGATGGAGTTTCTTTGTCCCCGCTTGGATCGCAATTTTGGTGTCGGTGTTTTTGATCGAGCGCTTGCGAGACACTCCGGAGTCATTGGGTCTTCCACCTGTCGAGAACTATCGGAATGATTTTTCTCAGCTCGCTTCGGGCGATTCGAAGGCTCGATCGCATCCAGCCTCTTTCAGTTGGGTCCTCAGGAATCGCAAAATTTGGTTTCTTTCTCTCGCGAATTTCTTCGTGTATCTCGTTCGATTTGGGGCGATGGATTGGGCTCCGACTTTTCTTGTGGATGTGAAACACTCGAGTATTGGTGGCGCCACGTTAAAAGCAGCCGGCTTCGAGTTTGTCGGAATTGCCGGGGCACTTGCTGCAGGTTGGGTTTCAGACCGAATGTTTCAGGGTCGACGTGCTTGGGTCAACGTCGTGTACATGCTCCTCCTTTCATTTGTGATCTTGGAGTTTTGGATGATTCCGGCGGGCTATCCGGTTTTGGATGCCGTGGCTTTGAGTGCGGTTGGTTTTTTGGTTTACGGTCCGCAGATGCTGGTGGGCGTGGCTGCGGCGGATCTTGGCGGTAAAGAGGCTGCCGCATCTGCAACGGGATTTACGGGTTTATTTGGATATTTAGGCAGCATTGTTTCAGGAATTGGTACGGGTTGGATTGTCGATCATTGGGGTTGGAGCGGGGGATTTATCTTTTTCTTTGTCTCTGCTTTGATGGGAGCGGGACTTTTTGTTCTGACGCGTGAGGACCCGATTTCATCGAGAGTGAGCGCTTGATGTCGAAATTAAGAAGGCCTCCGTCGCTCTTGAAAAGGCCTTGGTTCGCCCGTCGCATTCTTGAAGTTGGAGCTGGTCATCTCCCTTACCAGGGTGTCACGCACGTGGTGGATAAGTATCCTGAAAATGAAAAAAACGCGGAGGGGGCGAGAAGCGGAAATCTTTGGGTGCCTCCTGGGGTGGAGTTTCGGGAGGGGGTATTTGAGAAGCTCCCTTTTGCGAATCACGAGAGATTTGATTACTTGTACGCGCGTCATGTTTTTGAGCATGTCGTTGATCCTGTGGCTGCGGTTCGAGAGATCAACCGCTTGGCGTCCGAGGGATATATTGAAACTCCCAGTCCGCTTTACGAAATGCTTTGCTGTTCATTTCCTTTTAGCACTCAGGATGTGCACTTTTGGTTTGTTTGGGCCAATCCCGCTCGTAATGAACTACACGTCGTGAAAAAAAATGAGCAAACCGTACGAGAGTTCTCCTCGTCTCGGTATGGGAGGCTGACTGAGGCTTTGACGATTGCAAAACGGGCCCATCCGGAGCAAGTGCTGGATCGGCTTCTTCCGAGTGCCTCAAAAACGACTCGGCTCTTTTTTAGCGGCCCGGTTCGCCTTCGGGTCCATCAAAATTTTGAGGAGGCGCTGACCAAGGGCGAGGATGCCTTTGCGAGCCTTCGTCATGTTCTGTTCTATTTAAGGCCGCCCGTTTCTTGGTTGTATCCTCGGTTTTCGCCTTTGAAGGCGATTTGGCGGGAGTCCGTGTAGGATGGGCAAGAGTGGACCCTCCTGAGCAGAGCTGAGTAACTTTCTCTGTGCAATACCGCAATGAGTGGTAGAGCATAGGGTTATGTCCACCTTGGAGTCTCTCACCGCTCATACCGATCGTTTGCATCCGGAACCAGCCCCTCAGAGCGCTTTGTTGAATCTCCGATCTCTCTTAAATTCTAAGTTTGGATTTCAGGCTTTTCGAAATCATCAAGAAGAGGTGTGCCTCCACGTTGCAACCGGCAGAGATGTGCTTTTGGTGATGCCGACCGGGGCCGGAAAATCGCTCTGCTACCAGCTCCCTGGGTTGGCCCGAGGGGGAACGACTCTGGTGGTGAGTCCCTTGCTGGCGCTGATTGAAGACCAGGTGGACAAAATGAAACGCCTCGGTCTTCGCGCAGATCGGATTCACTCAGGGAGGACGCGGGATGAGTCGCGAAGTGCCTGTGTTCAGTACCTGTTGGGAAAACTCGATTTTTTACTCATTGCTCCGGAGCGATTTTCGGTGCCGGGTTTTTTGGCGATGCTCCAAAAGCGAAAGCCCACGTTGATTGCCGTGGATGAGGCTCATTGTATTTCCCAGTGGGGGCATGATTTTAGGCCGGATTACCGGACCTTAGGAGAGCACCTGCAAGCCTTACGTCCCGCCAATGTCGTCGCACTCACTGCGACCGCTACGCCCGTGGTGCAGGATGATATTTGCAAGCAGCTTCGCTTGACTGATGAGGCGAGGTTGATTCATGGATTTCGGAGGAACAATATTGCGATTCAGCTCATGGAAGCTCAACCCAGTCAGCGATTACCGCTGATTCAATCCCTTTTGAAAAAAGATCAGTCTCGACCTGCCATGATCTATGCGCCCACTCGGAAAGTAGCGGAGCAGCTCTTTGAAGGGCTCAAGTCTCAGTTTCGGGTCGGAATTTATCATGCAGGACTTTTACCTCAGGTGAGGGAAAAAAATCAGAGTCAATTTTTACAGGGTAACCTCGAAGTGATTGTTGCAACGGTCGCATTTGGTATGGGAGTGGATAAGGCTAATATTCGAACCGTGATTCATGCCGGATTACCTGGGAGTATCGAGGGGTATTACCAGGAGATTGGACGGGCAGGGCGGGATGGTCATCCTTCGCGGGCGATTCTCATGCATGCATACGTCGATCAGAGAACTCATGAGTTTTTTCTGGGGCGTGATTATCCTGAAGTATCAGTGATTAAACAAATTTTTGAAAAACTAAAACCAGAAAAGATACATTCGGATATCCTTAAGCAGGACTTTGCGTCTGATTTTAAATCCCCCCAGAATCAACCCGAAGGAGCATTTGAAAAAGCCATCGAAAAGCTCGTGATTCACCGGGGAGCGGCCATCGATTTTGAGGGCTGCGTGACCGTGGGAGTGGCCTCTTGGGAAAAATCCTACGTCGAGCAAAGACGTCACAAAGAAAAAATGGCTTTGCAGATGAGTCAATTCACCCAGCTCCACTTTTGTCGAATGTTAGGACTCATTCAGTATTTTGGAGATCAAAAAGATCCGGGTACCCCGTGCGGGGTTTGCGATAGCTGTGATCCGAGTCAAGCTCCCCTAGGGGTGCGACCACTCACGAGAGAAGAGCAAGGTTGGGTAGCCCAAATCATGGCGACTCTGTCCGTGAACGACCGGCGAGCCTCTGGGCGACTTCATAAAGACCTCTTAGAAGATTCCCCCGCGATCACTCGATTCGATCTAGAGCGCATCTTGGAGGTTTTAGTTAAGGGCGGTTGGGTGAGCTTGGCTCACGAAAGTTTTGAGAAGGATGGAAAATCGATTCCCTTTAAAACCGTCTCTCTGACGAGTCAGGGACAGCGAGCCAAGGCGGACGATCTCGCTCGTCTCAAGATTGCTGGAGATCTCCCTTCTCGCCCGAAAACCCCGAAAAAGGGAGCTCGCCCGAGAAAACGACGAAAGTCGTAAAGGGGCGGCTTTCTTGCAAATTTCTAGACCTTTGCAGCGGATAAATTACAAATTTCAAGAATTTACTCAAACAGAATGAGCGGTGCTGCTGAAATGGCGTTCGAGCTCAAATCAAAGGTGAAATTTCAGTTCCCTAAGGGGCCTCCTTTACGGGAGATGTCAGCAAGTCGGCTGTGAGAAGTCTTGATTGTAGGAGTGCCTTGGCTTTTCAAAGACTGCTGAGAGCGGTTGGGTTGAGCGATCT
>CAINWE010000065.1 GCA_903854365.1 Oligoflexia bacterium | reverse complement strand
GGATTAAGGCAAAGACCGTGAGGACCAGAAAAAAGATAGGTAAGAGTCGGATGTATCCGAGCTTGGATGGTCTCAGTCGAAGAAGTTGGCCTCTGCCATATCCATATTTAAAAATTTGGAAAATGAATTGTTTGAGGTTGGTTCGCCTTTCGTGCCACACGTAGAGATCTGGATTGTAGATTACCTGATATCCGTTGTCTGCTATGGTCTGCAATAGCCAGTTTTCCTCGGCAGAAACTAGATCCGGTTTGAATCTTTTAACTTCGAAGCAGCTTGAGTGCATGTAGAGATTGCAGAGGATGAGTGATGACTCATCGCTCATCCTAATTTTGCCCGCCGACTTGTAGCGGGCACGGGAAAAAAAGGTTCCGAAAATCGACGAGAGTGCGTCGCCCGAGGCGTATTGAAACTGATTGGATGAGGGCGGGGTGAGGTTGGGGCCACCCAACACCGCAGCAAAGGGAAAGAGAGTCAAAGATTGCTTGAGTTGGAGGAAGTGATCTTTTGGAACGAACGCATCATCATCGACAAAGTAAAACCAGTCCACTCCAAATTGGCTTGTTCCGGGAAGCTGCTCTTGGTTGATGATGGAGTTGCGGGCAGCCGCAGGCGTCGTGGGTGAATGGTGCATTTCTATGTAGAGAGCCTGAAGGGGGAGTAATGTCTTTAACTTGAGTATCTCCCTGTACGTTGTGGGATAATTACCGTTGATTAATACTCGGACTCGGAGGTCTACCAACGGATTTTGATGGTAAGCCTCACCTAGACTGAGTAGACAACGACTGAGTAGGTCTACTCGCTCATAGTTAATAATGACGCAGCAAACTTTGAGTCGATCTGAGTGAAACTTTGTCTTGTCCATCAAGCTGCTGATTTTTACCTTTCGTGGGTAAATTTCGTACTAAGTGGTCAGCTTTTGATTTGTTTTTCAACATTTTTCGCAAACAGAGATATTGGGTCGCTCATTCGTAGATAGAACCACTCTCGAATGGAGAGTTTTGGGTCTTGTGTTTTCTAGTGCTGTGCCCGAGTATAGCGAAAAAGAAGGCACGGGTCGTCATGTTATTCAGTTCGTTTGAGTTCTTATTTGTATTTTTACCGATTGTACTGATCCTTTATTTTCGAATTCGATCACATGATTCACGCATCTTGATGATTTTGTTCAGCAGCTACGTTTTCTATGGCTTTTGGAACTATAAGTTTACTGCTCTGTTGTTATTTTCGACGGCGGTCGATTTTGTCCTCGGGATTAGGATTGAAGAGGCTCAGAGCGAGAGGACTAGAAAAGCTCTGCTGCTCAGCTCTATTGCAGTAAATCTAGGCGTATTGGGTTTTTTTAAGTACTGCAATTTTTTTGTGAACTCAGTTTTTGATTTGGCTCGTTGGGTTTCTCCTGGGTTTGCGAGTCACTTTCACCTGGATGTCGTTTTGCCCATAGGCATTTCATTTTATACTTTTATTTCGTTAAGTTATACAATTGATGTGTACTTGAGGCGATCCAAGCCTCATCGAGATTTTTTAGCTTACGCCGGATTTGTTGCGTTTTTTCCGCATTTGGTTGCTGGGCCCTTGATTCGGCATGATCAGTTGGTGAGCCAATTGGAGGATCCCACTCGCGGAAAGTTTAATGCGGCGAATTTTTCGTATGGAGTGATTTTTTTCGTGATTGGCCTCAGTAAGAAGATTCTCATTGCCGACCGTTTAGCGGACGGACTGAATCCGGTCCTTGGGATGCTACCTTACACGAGCACGCTTGAGGCTTGGCTTTGCGCATTTGGATATGCATTTCAGTTGTATTTTGACTTTTCGGGATATTCTGACATGGCCGTTGGTCTCGCAAAAATGATGAATATTCATTTTCCGCAAAATTTTCGTTCGCCTTATCAGGCGGAGTCGTTGACTGATTTTTGGCAGCGTTGGCATATCTCCCTCAGTCAGTGGCTCAGAGATTACCTCTATATTCCTTTGGGCGGCAGTCGCTCAGGGGTATTATTCACCTATAGAAATCTATTTCTGACTATGCTCCTCGGTGGTCTTTGGCATGGGGCGAGTGCAGTGTTCTTGATTTGGGGTGCTTATCACGGGCTTCTTCTCTGCCTGGAGAGAGGAGTCCGGGAACGGGGCGGATTGTCTTGGTTCAAGCGAGTACCGAAAGCGTTGAGAATCTTCTGCGTATTTGTCGCGGTAACTTTGGGCTGGGTTTTTTTTCGTTCGCCAGACCTTCCATTCGCCCTTCAGTGGCTCAAGCATTTGTTTACGCTTCAGCCCTCATTCACCCTATATTATTTCGAGCCGAAATTTAGGGATCGATTTTTTGCTGCTCTCCTAGTCGCTCTAGGGATCGTCTGGAAGGGAAAGAACACTTGGGAAATCCACTTCGAGTCTCTCATGACGCCGAGATTGGCGTGGGTGGCGGCGGCTTTGACGTTGACCTGCTTTGCTTTTTTCTCAAGGAATTCCCCGTTTCTCTACTTTCAATTTTGAGGCCTTATGTCAAAGCACCAAGGGTTTTTACTTCATTTTGTTCTGGGGCAGGCGGTCATGGGGGTACTGCTTCTAGGTTTTGTGACTTGGATGGACCCATTTAGAAACTTGAATATGCCGTGGAGAATCGATTTCATTTCGGATCGAAACCCGGGTTACAAGCGGTTTAAGCTCTTGGGGTCGGCATCGGGTGTGACTGATCTTGTCGTGGGTTCGTCGACAAGCGAAGTTTTTGTGCCGCAGGTCCTCAAAGAAAAATATGGTGTGAACGCCTTTGCGAGCAATACGGGGGGGGCTAGTCTGCCACTTCGATTGTTGATGATTCGTCATGCGCTCGCAACCCAGCCCGGTCTCAAAAGGATTATTTACGTAGCGGATTTATTTGAATTGAGTAATCCAGTTTTAGACTCAGCAGCCTACTATCAGCCAGAAATGATGAAGGAGATGGACGATGATCTCGTGGCTGCTTCTGGCCCAGAGTGGACTCAGAGATTTAGTGATTTCTTCTCGTTTCTAGTGATTGATCGATCAATTCGGACATTTAAGGATTTCATCGCCCTTCGGCGGGGAGTTTATGTTTCGTCCTACCACGCCGATGGATCAACGACTCAGTCGATGATTGGGGGTCGGCAAGGTGATCTCTTGGAGCGACGTGTGATGGCCTCCGCGGCAGGTCTCCGAGCTATCTATGGAGAAATGACTGAGCCTCATCCCCATGCGATTCGGATCTTAGGTCGACTGACTGAGTTGATGGAAGCTCATCCGGGAGTGGAGTTGCATTTGATATTGGCGCCCTTTCATGAGCTCTTTTATCGCCAGTTTTCATCTCATTTTGAGAGAACGAAAATTTATTCAAAATGGGTCGAGATCATTCAGTCTTGCCGACGCCCGAACGTCTTTGTGCATGACTTCTCTTATCCAGCTTACCTCTCAAGCGGAGTGCTGCTGGATGACCGGTTTTGGCAAGACGGAGTCCATTTTACCTCTGAGCTCATGTTGAAAATGGCTGAAAGGATCTATACGGAGCCTACTCAGTCAGCTGAAATAGGCTCCGTGCGTCATTAACGCAGTGATCTTTATTGGTAGTAGCTCAAATGAGCGGGTGCTTCTCGGCGGATCCGCTTTTTCGGATTCGGGGTCGATCGCAACCGAATTTCTGAGCCGGGACTTGCGCTTTGGGCAATCAGAGAGTCAGCGATCAGATCTTCGACGGCGGAGATGTGCTTTCTGATATCTCGATAATCGACGTTATCGTGATACATCTTCATGACTTCTCCGATGAATTCGTCCTCGTTATCCATGACAAATCGGTAGCCATGTCGGATAGACTCCCGAGTGAGGGTGGCGTTCAGTACTCGAGTGAGTCCCTTTTTAAATTCCTCTTGGGTTGGCGTAGTCATTGGGCCCACGTGCTGAATTCGTGATAAAATTGCTTCCAAGATGCCATCTTCTGCGAGGTTGTTTTTGAGATCAGCCTCTTCGACGGAGCCATGCCGCTTGAGTTGGAGTTGGATGTAGTGACCAGCAGCGTTCGAGGTGAGGATAAAAAGTGCATGTTTGGCGCTGACTTCTCGAACCACGGATTTCCCATAAGGCATTTCTTCCGTAACCCGGAACGCGCCTGTCTGCAGCATGGAGAGTGCTGCTGCCTGTACGGACGAGTGGGATTTTTCGATTTCATCCAAAATGATGACTCGAAATGGATGTTCTAGAAGTGCTTGATAGACCTCTCGGCGAAAGGCTTCAATCCCGGTATGGGCAAATTTGTTCATCTCGATGACGGTCTTTTTGTAGCCCATCAAATCAGCCGAGAGCTCCGCGATGCGTGTTTTTCCGACACCGGGAGGACCCGCTAGGAGTAGGCTGTTGACTTGGCGATCATCCCCTACTCCTGTAATCTTTCTCGCCCAGAGACTGTACACGAGTTGCTTTGCGTCTTCTTGGCCAATGAGCTCCGCATCGAGGCCTGTCTTCAATTGGGTAAGGCGTGCGCGGAGATTAGCTGGGTTGAGTTGAAAGGGGTCGAAGCCGTATTTAATGACCGCGGCCTCTTTCAGGGTCTGCTCAGTAATCTCGCTTGCTCCCGCGTTTGCAGCGGACAGGCGAGCAACCGCTTTTTTAAGTAAATTGACTGCCGAACGGGGTTGTGCCGCAGTGACGTCGTAGTTCTGAGACAAATCAATGGCAAGCTGAATGATCGCCGGAGCAAGATCGATATTAAATTCGGATTTTACCTTTGCATGAATGATTTCTAGCAACTGCGCGCCATCGGGCGGGCTAACTTTTTTGATGTCAAACCGCTCGATGAAGGCAGGATCATGGCCAAAGGCATTGTAGAATTCGTGGTCGGTGTCTGTCCCGATGAGGAGGAGTTCACCAGCCTCTAGTCCTTTCTTAAAATACTGCGTAATATCGTTGGAGTTATGAGAGCTTGTGCCCGCACCGGCCAGGGTATGAAATTCATCGAGAAAGAAAATACAACCAGACTGTTGGGCTGCGGATAGGAGCTCTGCGATGCGTTGTTCGGTTTGTCCAACGTAAGTGGTGCCGCTGAGAAGGGAAGAGATTTTTACGTCATAAATTTCGGTGGTTCTCGGGACTCCTCGGATGAGGCCACGGCCGACATCTCTAGCAAAGGCGCGAACAGCACTGCTTTTCCCAGTGCCGGGCTTGCCTAAAAGGACAACGCTCCTACGAGCCCAGAAGCTCTCTAGGAAGTACTGATTCACACTAGCATCAGAGTTTTCTTGATACCGTTCGGGGTGAGCAATGGAGTCTGCGACTAGATCGGTATATTTGCTGTGGATTTGAGCAAGTGCGTCGACTGGCCGCCCTTTATCGTCTAATACGCTATCGCCATCGCTGCGGTAAGAAAAACGCTTCAGTTCAGCATCGAACTGATCAAGGTCGATTCGGTATTTCTGGGGGGACTTTAACTCAAAAATTCCATTAGCCGTGTTGGTTACTGCGTTAATTTGGATTGGAGTCCATACCTTGTCATGCAGTTTGTATTGTTTCTGGTCGTTGAGTCTGACCAAAAAACTACCGATCGCAGGGCTTGCATCTGCGCAAGTTTTGATAGCGAAATCGGGACGACCCTTGAGCGGGTAGAGTAAGCAGCGGGAAGCAAGATCAATCTGAGTATCCATTCCCCCGATTTTGAGGACGCCGCCTTCAGAAATTTCAATACGACTATCTTCGTGAAGTTGGGGTAAATAGCTTTGACTCAAGGCGATGCAGTTTTCTCCGGCTAGGGTCCTCGATAAGTAGAGAGTGCCGCCTTCGCCTTTTTTGACACTTTCAACGAGCATTTTTTGTCCCTGATAGTCGATCAAGCGTGCACTCGCCGCAGACCATTCCTTCGCGCAGGAGTGAGCAACTGTGCCATCTTCGAAAATATAGACCGCATCGTTATCGCTAAGATTGCGGATCCAGAAAAAGTTCTGAGTTCCATTGACCCAGCTTGGAATTCTAAAGTCATGGTTGAGGGAACTTTTTTGGGTTGGATTTCGTGAGTCCCGTTGCCCGAGAACTTGGAACCGCCCGTGGTCAGCGTAAACGATACGAGTTGATCCAGGGCCTCTGTCGCCATCAAACTCTACCTGAAGCGCAGCGCCATCTTCTTCGAGCGAGTAATGAATTTCTGCTTCTTTTCCATTATTAAAGCTAAAATATCGGATCCAATCATGAGCACTAGCTAATGGCGAATGAATGAGTCCTGCACAGAGTGCAATCGACAAGGATATAGTTTTTTTATTATTTTTCTTTGAATGAATCATGAAGTCCCCCTCTCGAGAAGCGCGTTGCCCACCCTTACTGGTTTATCACTGAATTCTACGGAGTGTTACCAAAAACCTAGTGATGGGATTAAAAATCCGGTCTATTGCCTTGCAGATAAGCTTGAGTACCTTTTCCCAACGAGTACCCCTGCGAAACGCAGCCCTGAATTAAGAATCCACCAGTAGGGGCATCCCAGTTCAGCATCTCTCCACCCATAAATACGCCAGGAAATTTTTTAAGCATAAATTCATCGGTGATTTCCTCCAATGCAATTCCTCCTGATGAGGAGATTGCTTCTTCTAGGGGGCGTCTTCGGGTGAGTTGAAGTGGAAAAGCTTTAATGCATTCGCAGAGAGATTTTACGTCGTTTAAGATCAGTCGGGGAGATTGGTGAAAGAGCAGGGCTAGGGCGCCGTCGGATAAGTTGAGTTGCTTCTTGGCTCGTCTCATGGGCGAGAGATTTTCTCGGACCGCGGAGCATTTTGAGATGAGTTGATCTATCGTTAAGTCAGGTTTTAGATCGATCCTAACGTCGCCTTCCTCGCCTACCGCGTAGATGGGGGTACCTTCCAGTCCATAGTGAGTGATCGTGATTTCCCCTCTGCGGGTGCCTTTTGCTGAGGAGAGCTGGACGTTCTTGAGCGGCAGACCCTCCGCTTCTTTGATGAACTGTGGGGTCCATTGAACTTCGAATCCAGAATTGGACGGAAGAAAGTCGTGAAAGTGGATTTGGTTCTCGATGAAGAGCTTTGGCCAGCGCAGCGGATTTTCTTGAGGTTCATAGCTCGCTCCTCCTAGAGCAAAGCAAACTGCGTCCATCGAATAGGTTTGTCCGTCCTGAAAAAATAGGTCGATTTTTTTCGTCTTGGAGTGGGCGGTGAACTTCACGCACTCCTCATTGAGGTGAAACGCAACGTTCCTCTGTTCGAGTCGCTCTCGCCATTTTTTGAGGAGCCCGGATGCTTTCATCTCTGAGACAAAATAGCGACCACTCGTGCCTTTGAAGGTTGAAATGCCCAGGTCCTCGATAAATTGAATCCAATGCTGAGGTGAAAATGTTTCTAGAGTTTTCCGCCAAGCGACGCTGGCTTCTGGTGTCCGGTTGAGGCCCGAGTAGTGTTTGGCGAATTCTGTGACGGGAAGATCGTTGGTGATATTAAGCCCCGAGCTCCCGGCTATGAGTAGCTTTCTTCCAATGCCTTTTCTTTTTTCAAAAATGCTTACGTGATGGGTGGATTGAGATAAAATATCGGCCGCCATGAGCGCGGTCGGACCGGTTCCGACTATTGCGATTGCTTTTCGTTCAGTCATTTTGCGCCTACGATCTGAGGTACCAGGGGTCCCATGCTTGGAAGTTGGGGGAGGAGTTGTTCGAAATAACCTTCGAGAATGAGTCGATCCCTTTTAGCTCGGGCGACTCTGAATGCATTCAACTGTGTTTCAAACTGGACCCGATCAGAGAGGTAGTTATCGATCGCAGTTTTCACGCTTCTTTGGTCGATTCGACTTGTTGTTGCGTCTTCCCGAAGTTGCAACTCCAGGAGGTTCAACGATGCCTCGATCTCGTCCGGTTTCTTAAATTTTCGCCATTGCTCAAGGGACGAGTTGTAGTCGAAAGCGATTCGGTAAGCGTTTCTATAAATCACTGCTCTGATCTGTTGTGATTTGATCTGTAATTCACTCATTTGGGATCTGACAACTCGATCTTGGCCAAACAGGTTGAGGCCGAGCCCGGTCCTTTGGTCGCCGGACGGATCCATCCAGGTAAAGTAGAGTTCCCAATGTTTAATTTTTGAAATTCGACCGAGATACTCGATCTGCTCGAGCTCAAAGGAGCGCTGAATCGCTAAATCGGCGAGCGCGCGGCACTC
>CAINWE010000064.1 GCA_903854365.1 Oligoflexia bacterium | reverse complement strand
GGACTGCAAAAATATCAGAATTGTCGATTTTGGAGGGTCTTTAGGTTCCACTTTTCGAATGATGCAAATGAAACTCCAACAAAGTCAAATTTCTTTTGAATGGATAATTGTCGAACAAAAGAAATTCGTGGAACTAGGGAAAGAGCATTTTCAAACAAATACACTTCAATTTGTCGACAGCCTTGAATCACTCAAGGATGAACCAATTCATGTGATGATACTGAACAGTGTTCTTCAATACTTAGATGATCCTTATGGGAAAATAGAAGAGATTCTGTCCTGCGGGCCCGCGGTTATTCTCATTGATAGAACTCCAGTCAATTCAAAAAAAGAAGATGATTTTTCGGTACAACAGATACCTAAAAATATCTATCTTGCTTCTTACGCAAATAGAAATTTTAATGAAAAGAACTTGATAGAGCCTTTTTTGTTGAACTATATATTATTTGCAAGGTACGAGAGCGAATTACAGCCTGATCCAAAGAATACTTCAATAGGGATGATTTTTATCCGCAAAGCAAAATAGTCAATGAACATCACTGTTTTCTACATTGTGATTGGCCATTCTTTCTAGATGAAGTCTTGGGCCTGAGCTAACCACTCATATTTCATGAGTGGACAATATAGGTGTTCCTAGCTTGTCTCTAGACTGGCACAGCTCTTGTAAATAGACACGTGTTGCGTTATTAACGCAACCTGTTACTATTTGACCGTGATTCTTTCCTATGCGGATAAGCAGACACAGGCTCTCTCTGAGGGAAGGCCAGTCCGTAGATTCGCGCCCTTTGAAAGGATTGCCCGCCGTAAGTTGCGGCAGCTTGAAATTGCTGGACGTTTAGAGGATTTACGGATTCCCCCAGGAAACCGCCTCGAGCGCCTCAAAGGGGATCGTGCAGGTCAGATGAGCATTCGCATTAACGATAGGTGGCGAGTGTGCTTCAGATGGACTTCTGCCGGTCCCGAAGATGTAGAGATCGTTGATTATCATTAGGCATAGGAAAGGGAACTTATATGGCTACCAAGACAGCAAAGCGCAGTTCTAAGGCAAGCACTAAGCGTCTAGATTCAATCACGCCTGGTGAGTTGCTATGGGAAGAATTCATGGAGCCAATGGGATTGACCGCCTACCGCCTAGCGAAAGAAGTAGGTGTTCCTGCTCAACGTATTGGCGAGATTCTCAAGGGCAAGCGTGGGGTCACCGCAGATACTGATTTACGTCTGTGCCGTTTCTTTGACTTGTCAGCTGGATATTGGCTACGCGCCCAAGCAGCCCACGATATTGAGGTGGCGCAAGTACAACTGGGAAAGACTCTGCTGACTATTAAGCCTTGGACTCACCCCGTTGCATAGTTTGTAGTGACCTCTTAACCACCCACCACTGATGAGTCGAGCGCTCTGCAATCGCGACAGCCCGCTCAACGAGTGATTCTGAAAGCTCTACATTCTCCCCCATTGTTTTCCTGCGACCCATACCTCATCTTGAATAACTTCACTTCTCTGACCCCAAACTTTCCCGCAATTGATTGCCTACCTCATCGATCTCTGTATCTCGCACCATCGTATAAATCTTGAGAGTGACCATGGGGTCTGAATGGCCCAGGAACTTGGCAGCTGTCGTCACATGGACATTATTGGTCTTCAGAAAATAGGCGTAGGTCTTACGGAGGGAGTG
>CAINWE010000063.1 GCA_903854365.1 Oligoflexia bacterium | reverse complement strand
ATGTTGCTGCCCACCAAGTATGTGCAGTTAATCTACCCGCACTTCTGCGACCTCTCGACGTCATGATCAAGTATAATTTGGATGTAGAAGCCGTCGAGTATGCATTGAGAAAAAAGGATCATCCACTGACGGTCAAAATTCAGATTTTGTTTTATTTAGTTGAAGTGGATCCTAAATATTATTCATCGTTTGTCAATGAAAACAGATCGTTACTTCGAGGGTGGGTTATTCTGGTTTTAGCCTCTTTTTTTTCAGTTTGGAAAATGGCTAAGGGTCGATTTCTAGTTTGGAGATTTCGTCTTGTTTGACGCCATTGTTGTAGGGTCGGGCGCTGCTGGAACTTTTGCAGCCCGCGGGATGCGTGGAAAGAATGTTCTGGTTCTGGATGTAGGTTTTCAAGAGACAGGTCGTTCGTTGCCGGCGGGTCACCTTTATGATCTCAGAAAGCAAAATCTAGATCTTTTCGGAGACTTAATTGGGGAGGAGTTTGAGAGTCTCAATAATCTGCATGCTTCATATTTGAGTCCTAAGCTGAAAAGTCCTAGGATGCGCTTTGTTGTAGAGTCGCCCTCTAGTGCCTCGTCCTTTACTAGCTCAAATTTTATGCCGGTGACGAGTCACGCTCGGGGGGGGCTTACCAACGCGTGGGGGGCTGGGTGTCTGCGCTTTAATCAGGCAGACCTGCGGGGGTTTCCGTTCCAACTCGGTGACATCGAGCCTTATTACGATGAGTTGACGAGCCATATTGGAATCAACGGGCAATCAGACGATCTATCGGATTATTTTGGGAGTCTGAGGGACTTACTGCCGCCATTGAGGTTAAGCTCGTTTGCTGATGAATTTGTAAGAAAATATCATCGGCACAAAGATCGGTTTCAAAGAGGATCCCTGCGTTTAGGACGTACCCGAGCTGCCATTCTTACGAAGGATCTCGGGGGGCGAAAAAAATATGAATACTCGGGTCAGGAGTTCTTTCAGCCCAATCTCTCTTGTATTTACCACACTGGTTACACTTTGGCAGATCTGGTGAGTCAGGGCGAAATTACATATCTGCCGGGCTATGAGGTTTTAAGATTTCAAGAGCTGTCGGATCGAGTAGTAATTGCTGCAAAAAATTTAAAAACAGGCCTCGTGGAGAGGTTTGAAGCTCGGCAGCTGTTGTTGGCAGCTGGCGTTCTAAATACCTCAAAGATTGTGCTCTTGTCTTGCAATGACACTCAAACCCGACTTCCGATTTTAGATAACCCTGTCAGTTTTGTTCCTTTTATCAGTCCTGGTAGAATTGGTAGTCCGCTCGATGTGCACTCGTTTTCTGGAGGAGAGTTGATCCTTTTGTATGAAGGTGACTTATACCCGTCGGCTGTGCAGGCTTCCTTTTATGGACTTGTTGCTCCTCTTCGATCGGACTTGATCATGCATTTTCCGCTTTCAATTTCTGGAAACCTTGCGGCGACTAAGTATTTGATACCAGCCTTAGGCATGCTGCAGATTTTTTATCCGGATGAGCCGGAGGAGACTAATTTTTTAAAGCTCAACGAGACGGGTGGAATTTCGTTGTCTTATGTTCCTAAGGCTTTGGGAGTTTTAGAAGGTCATATTCTGCGGGTTTTGAGATCGATTGGTTATTTTGGATTCAAGCGTCAATGCCAATATCCGTCAGCAGGAAGTAGCATTCATTATGCTGGCACTTTACCGATGCGAGGAAAGCCAGAGTGCGCCTATCAAACGGATGCTTCTGGTTTGCTCTTTGGCTCTCAAAGAGTCACTATTGCCGACGCATCGACGTTTCCTCGGTTGCCCGCGAAGAATTTGACTTTCACCATTATGGCGAATGCGATGCGGGTTGCAAAAGAGGTTCTCAAAAAATTACCTTGAAGAGACCCAGTTAGACGGTGCTTTCACGTGCAAGATATTCTTCTAAGGATTGGGCGGAGAGTCCGATTTTCTTGAGATCGTTCTCGACCTCAAAAATCTGAGAGTATTGAAGACCGAGTAAATTCTCTTCAGACAAGGAAAGAGGGAGTCGGATCGCATTAGCAATTTTCAAGATGAGGTAAAAAAACCAGAATGGAAAACTTAAAAAATGAGTTCGTAATTGGTGATTTTTGGCGATTTTTTCAATCATTTTCTTCAGAGTGATCGGTTGGGGATGGGCTACATTCAGAAAGCCAACGATGTCTGGCCTGACTAGGCTGTTCTCGATGCTTTGACATAAGTCATGGATGCTGATGGTTTGCAAGAGTTGAGAGCCGCCATTGATTAACGGGATGAAGGGGCTTTTTTGAATCATTTCAGAAATGGAAGCAAAGAGTCCTCCCTTTCCTAACACTAGTCCAGGTCTAATGATGACATCTCGAGATGGATCAAATTCTGACTCTAAAAGAAGTTTGTGTTGACCATAACGCGATCTAGCCTGTGGGTGAGCAGACATAGAAGAGAGAAAAACAAATTTTTGAATTTTTTTTTGCCTCGCTATCTTCAGAAGGGTACGTGTCCCTTCAACGTTAATGGCTGAAGAGTTTTTTTTTGACGGCCGATATTTTTCGCAGGCACAGTGCACGAAGTAGTGAGCGCCCTCGAAGTCTTCTGGTTGAATAAAATGGGGTAACTCGAGTTGTTTGAATGTAACGCCTGGGGGAGGCGATACATTTTCGGGTAGTGTTCTGATAAAAGCAGTCACCTCCCAGCCCTGCGAGGCAAAGTGCTTGACCAGATGGGATCCAATAAATCCTGACGCTCCAGAAATGAGTATTTTCGGCATTTTTTGTTTCCCCCTCTGACTGTCTTTATTTGACTCGATCTGTATTAGGTGGAGCCTTGAATATGAAAAAGTCGTCGGGTAATGGCTTTCCTAGTTCGATTTGGGAGAGTGAAATTTCGGAACGGTTACCACCACGATGATCGAGAGCGACTTTCTGAATGAGGTTTTTTGAGAGGTCCAGTGTGACTTCAGCGCGTATTACGCTGCCTGCAGTGCCAGACTTGGGGGTAATTAAAAAAGTCGAATCGGATTTTTGTTTGACCTGAATTCCAGGCACCTTTGAGAACTCTCCGGACAGCAGCGCCGTCGCCACTTGGGACTGCACTTCGGAGGATCGCCTTTCAATGAGTTGACCGTTTTCTCCTAGATCGAACGGCGGGGTGTAAAACCAAAAAATTTTACCATTGCTCACGAGTAGGTTGGGGTCTGGTGTTTCGGTGTCCCAGCGAATTTTGCCGGGCTTCTTTACAAAAATTTTCCCGCTGCTTGTCTTGTTTTTGTCGAGAGTTGGATTGTGATCGATCTGTGAAAAACGCGCGGAAATAGTTGCCGATGCAGCGTACTTTTTTTCAATTTCAAAAAGAATTTTTGGTAGGGTTGAAAGCGAATTGTCTGATGTCTGTATTTGAGTATGGGCGCGTACTGTCGGTGGTAGGCGGCTGCTGGTGGGGCTCGGGATGCTAGGTGGAGTAGTTACATGCTCCGATTGAGTAGGGGAGGGAGTAGGCGATGGAGTTGGGCTCGCTTGAATGGAGGGAGCAGGAGAGGGAGGGGTGGATCGGGCTTGCCCTGCAGCAAAGGCGCAAGGATTTGTAGTGAAGGTCAAAAAGGGGAGTGCAGTGCTCAGCAGGGCGATCAGTCGTTTTTTTGTGGGCATGCGGACCTCCAGATGCCGAGCTAGCCCCGGCGCTTAATGCATTTCAATTGATACCATTTTTGAAACTCCAGGTTCTTCCATGGTGACGCCGTAAAGGGTGTCGTTGAGTTCCATCGTTTTTTTATTGTGAGTGATGAGAATAAACTGACTTTTGACGGACATCTCTCTGAGAAGGGCGTTAAATTTGCCGATGTTTGCGTCGTCCAAAGGAGCATCCACTTCGTCTAGGACGCAGAATGGCGAAGGTTTGACCATGAAGATCGCAAAAATGAGAGACACTGCGGTGAGCGCCTTTTCACCTCCTGAAAGGAGGGTAATGTTTGCGACCTTTTTGCCGGGAGGCTGAGCTAAAATGTCGACGCCGGCATCCAGAATGTCCTGGGATCCTTCTGGATAAACGAGCGAGAGTTTGGCTTGACCGCCTCCGAAGATAATGGGGAATAGTCTCTCGAAGCGGTTAGCAATGGCTTCGAAGGCCTTTTTGAAGCGTTGTTCGGAGGTTTGATTAATATGTTCAATCGCATTTTGGAGGTTCACGAGCGAGTGTTCAAGATCAGCTTTTTCGGAGAGGAGGTGGTCATACCGCTTCTTGAGTTGTTCGTATTCTTCAATGGCCATGACGTTGACTTCGCCCAGCCTGCGGATGCGTTCTCTGAGTTTCTCGATATCTTCTCCGAGGGCGATTTCTTCCTCAGGTGTGAGCTCTGCTACAGAAGCAGGACTTTCTATGGAAATCGAGTTCTGAGAGTCTCCCGAGGAAGTCGTTTCGGGCCTTCGATCTAGGAACCCGGCACCGTACTTTTCCTCTAAATTTTGGAGCAGATGAGAGAGTTCACTCGAAATTTTTTCAATGTTGATCGCAAGATGGTTGGACTCAGTCGTTTTCTGATCGACTGATTTGTGAAGAGTTTTGATGCTCTCTAACGTCGCATTTACTTTTGCGTTGGACTGTTCGATACGGTCTTTAATTTGTGCAAGGCCGTCTCTTGCTGTTGCAAGTTCGAGAGTCAATTCTTCAATTTTTTGAAAGAGGTCTTCTTCGCTCCCTGAGAACTGCTCTTGCTCTCGGGTGGCTCGATCTAAGGTCCTAAGGACTTCGCTGCGTCGCCGCTCGCGATCGGACTTAATGGATCGGGTCGCGTCGAGTTCTCGTTTCAGGCTGTTGGAACGTTCCCGTAATGACGCTTCTTCGACTCGGATAGTCTGAAGGGCTTGCTCTTTCTCCTGGTAGGAGGTTTCCTTTTCTTGAAGGTCTTTACCGGCGCTTTCAATCAGGACTTCCAGTTCAGATCGGGCTTCAAGAAGGGTCGTCAGTTGTCCTTCGAGTTTTTCTCGTTCGCTCTGTGCACGCGCACTCTCGGCCTGCATGGAGTCGGAGTCTTTTTTGAGATTTTAGTTTAGTTT
>CAINWE010000062.1 GCA_903854365.1 Oligoflexia bacterium | reverse complement strand
GCTATTCTGATGGAGGGGATTTTTACCCTTTGGGATGCTGAGATTCGGAATCTTTTCGATTTGAAAATTTATTTGAATGTAGAGGCGGATATTCGCTTCATACGACGTTTGCATCGAGATGTGCGTGAACGCGGTAGGACCCTCGATAATATCATCCGACAGTATTACGACACGGTTCGTCCGATGCATCGAGAATATTTGGAACCGACTCGACAATACGCTGACCTCGTTGTTGGAGAAGAGTCTGATGTTGCCGCGGATGTTGTGGCTGCAAGAGTTGCTGAAATTGTATTAGCTCGCAAACTGGAGGATTGATACCGTTGAATGGATTGAAAATCATACCGCTTGGGGGACTGGGTGAAATTGGGATGAATTGTATGGTCTTGGAATACGAGGACGAGATCGTCGTCGTAGACTGTGGCCTTTTGTTCTCAGATTTAGATCACTTCGGAGTAGAGTTCGTCATTCCCGATTTCACTTACCTTAAGCAGAGAAAAGATCAGATTAAAGGTTTTTTGATTACCCATGGTCATGAGGATCATATTGGTGCATTGCCTTTAGCAATCAAGGCCGGACTTCATGCTCCGATTTATGCATCCCAATTTTCTGCCCTTTTAATTCGCGAAAAACTGAAGGAACACGGTCTTGAGGATCGAGTCGAGATTAGGATTTTTAAGTCTGAACAGGAGCTGAGTTTCAAGCACTTTCAGGTGAAGACTGCTTCGGTGAATCACAGCATAGTCGATTCGATGGCTTTTTTAATTCAAACTCCGGTTGGAAAAGTGATCCATACCGGAGATTTTAAAATTGATCCCACCCCGTTTTTTGGCGAAAAAATTAAGCTCGACCTTTTCTCACAGGCTGGGGACTCGGGTGTTCTTTTGCTGATGTCTGATTCAACTAACGTCGAGCGCCATGACCACAGCATGAGCGAGCAGATTATTTATCAAAAGTTTGAGCAACTGTTTGCGGCAGCTGAAGGGTTGACGGTAGTTTCTATGTTCGCCTCGAACTTGGGGAGGATGGGGCAGGTTTTTGATTTAGCTCGTAAATTGGACAAAAAAATTGCTCTTGCTGGTCGGACGATGGAGCAAAATATCCGATTGGGTATGGAGGCGGGCTACATTAAAAACGCCGATCGTCAAATCATTACTTTAGATGATTTAGACAGGTACCCAAGAAATCAGGTGATTGTGCTATCGACGGGCAGTCAGGGCGAGCATCGTTCGGCGTTGACTCGAATAGCCTTAGGAGAGCACGCTCAAGTCCAGCTTCAGCAAGGTGATTTGGTCCTGATGAGTTCCAAATTTATTCCCGGCAATGAAAAAGCGATTGGTCGGATGATCAACCACCTTTTCAAGCAAGGGGCCGAAGTTCTTTATGAGGCAGTGCATGATATCCATGTTTCTGGACATGCAACCAGACCTGAATTGAAGGAAATGTTGCAGTGTGTTCGTCCCAAGTTTTTTATCCCGATTCACGGAGAATATCGTCACCTTGTTCACCATGCGGCGCTTGCAAAGGAGTCGGGTGTGCGGCCGGAGAACGTGGTGATTGCCACGAATGGAGACGTGATTGAACTCACGCAGGAGTCTTGTCGATTGACCGAGCGGCTTGAGGAGACTCGAGTTTTGGTCGAAGGGCGAGAAGGGAACGATATTTCAAAATTGGTATTGAAGGATCGCCGTCAAATGGGTGAGAAGGGAATTGTTTTTTCCCTGATGGTGAGAAACTCAGAGAGTGGCAGAATTATTTCTGGACCTGAGATCATCTCTCGAGGATTAACTCATGAAAGTCGCGAGGGATGGGTGGTTGAGGAGGCTAAGAAACTCGTTCAGAAGGTCATCTCTGACTACGACTCCTCGATTGGAAGTCGTGGGCCAGAGATGGACCTGCAAGAGACGATTCGTGTTGAATTACGACGGTTTTTTAATCAAAATATTGGCAAAAAGCCCGTCGTGTTGCCGATTATTTTAGATCTATAGTCTTCTTGTTTATTCGTGAAAGTCGCCGGGTTGGACATAATTACTGAGCCAAGCCGTATGCGGCTCAGAGTCAATAACTTGGTAGGGATCGCTTGAGACTCGAAGTAAATAGAGGCAGGGCTGTAGGTTGTCTCGGAAGATTTTATTGATCATTTTTTCTCCCGGATAGAATCCTCCTCCGTCCATTCCGCTGGGTGATAGCTCAAAGGTAAATGAAAAAATCCCAAGTTCGCCGTAGGCCCAGTCGGTGGTATCTCCACTGGCAATGTAAAGGGCGCTCGATTGTTCAGCTTTGTAATGATTCCATTGAGCCATGGTCGTGGCCATTTTTTGATAGGCTGCAAAATCTCGGGTTTTACTGATGCCGTCGTAGGTATATCCCCAAGGATAAAGAATTAATTCACTAAACGTATGAAACGAGAGTAAAATTTTGAGATTTAAGTGCCCGCGTACAAAATCACGAACAGCTTGCGTTTCTGGTTCGGAAAAAGGGTGAGGCCCGAGGTAGGTTTCGCTGGAGGTGTCGGTGTCTGCTCCTCCGGTGCCCCATTCAAAAGAGTAGTTGCGGTTGAGGTCCACTCCATACGAGCCGTCTCCGTTATTGCGTCGATTTTTTCGCCACCACTGGTAGGATCCTGTGGAGACATCGTAGTCTGCGCCATCGGGATTAACCATGGGAATGATCCAGATATCGCGAGTGTCGAGGAGCTGTGCGATTTCTAAATCGCTTTTATGGTCGATGAGATATTTAGCAAACAGTAAGGGTACTTCGAGGCTCACGTGTTCGCGG